>NZ_JBFULO010000087.1:0-12239 GCF_054049855.1 Stenotrophomonas sp. P5_B8
GCGGATCTGCTCGCCGTTGTTGCGCCAGTAGAAGGTGCGGCAATGCCGGTTGCCTTCCTGCTTGTTGGTCACGCCCACCGCGTAGAACGCCTGCAGCACTTCGGTGCGGCTGACCGTGCCGTCGGCGTTCCAGTCCATGTCCTGCTGCTCGATGCCCTGGGTGATGGCGATGTCGGCATACCAGGCGTAGCCCAGCCACGCCAGCACCACCAGTACCAGCACCAGCAGCGCCTTGCGGCGGCGGGTGAACTTGCCGCGCAGGATCATGCGGCTACGCGCCGGATGGTCGCGCCCAGCGAGGACAGCTTCTCTTCGATGTTCTCGTAGCCGCGGTCCAGGTGGTAGATGCGGTCGATGGTGGTGTCACCCTCGGCCATCAGACCGGCCAGGATCAGCGAGGCCGACGCGCGCAGGTCGGTGGCCATGACCGGCGCGCCACTGAGCGTTTCAGCGCCACGGATGATCGCGGTATGTCCTTCGACCTGGATGTCCGCGCCCAGGCGCAGCAGCTCGTTGACGTGCATGAAGCGGTTTTCGAAGATCGTTTCGTTGATCACGCCCACGCCATCGGCCACGCAGTTGAGCGCCATGAACTGCGCCTGCATGTCAGTCGGGAAGGCCGGGTACGGCGCGGTGGTCAGGTTGACCGCACGCGGGCGCTTGCCGCCCATGTCCAGGGTGATGCTGTCGTCGGTGGTTTCGATGTGCGCACCGGCTTCGACCAGCTTGGACAGCACCGCGTCCATCGTGTTCGGGCGCGCGCGGTTGACGGTGACCTTGCCGCCGGTCATCGCCGCGGCGACCAGGAAGGTGCCGGTCTCGATGCGGTCGGGCAGCACTTCATGACGGCCGCCGGACAGCTTTTCCACGCCTTCGATCACCAGGCGGGCGGTGCCCAGGCCTTCGATCTTCGCGCCGAGCGCGATCAGGCAGTGCGCCAGGTCGGTGACTTCCGGCTCCATCGCGGCATTGTCGAGCACGGTGGTGCCTTCAGCCAGCACGGCGGCCATCAGCACGTTCTCGGTGCCGGTGACGCTGACCATGTCGAAGGTGAAGTGCGCGCCCTTCAGGCGCTTGGCCTGGGCCTTGATGAAGCCGTTCTCGACGGTGATCTCCGCACCGAGGGCCTGCAGGCCCTTGATGTGCTGGTCCACCGGCCGCGAGCCGATCGCGCAGCCGCCGGGCAGCGACACTTCGGCCGCGCCGAAGCGGGCCAGCAGCGGGCCCAGCACCAGGATCGAGGCGCGCATGGTGCGCACCAGTTCGTACGGGGCCACGTGCTGGTTGACCGGGCGCGGATCGACCACGATCGCGCTGCCACGCGACAGCGTGCCCTGGTCGATGGTGACCTTGGCCCCCAGTTCGCCGAGCAGCTTCACCGTGGTGACCACATCGTGCAGGTGCGGCACGTTGGTGATCTCCACCGGCGCATCGGCCAGCAGGGTGGCGCACAGGATGGGGAGGACGGCGTTCTTGGCGCCGGAAATGTTCACTTCACCGTGCAGCGGCTTGCCGCCGGTCACTACGATCTTGGCCATGGAGTCTACTTTGAATGAGGTAGAGCCGACCGTTGGTCGGCTGATCTAATCGGTCCGCGGACTAACCCGCTTCGCCCGGGGTCACGGTCTTCAGCGCCAGCGCGTGGATCGCCCCGCCCATCAGATCGCCCAGGGTGGCATAGACCATGCGGTGGCGCGCCAGCGGCAGTTTGCCGGCAAAAGCGTCGCAGACCACGGTGGCCTCGAAGTGCACGCCATCGTCGCCCTGCACGTCCGCGCGGGCGCCGGGGAGGCCGGTTTCGATCAGATTGCGGATGGTCTCGGCGTCCAACGGGCTTTCCTAATAAAATGAGCGCTCATTCTACTCTTCCGCGTGGCGCCCGCATGGCTGTATCGCCCCTGCTCCCTCATCCGGCCGACCCTGCGGCACTGGTCGCCAGCGGCCGCCGCGTGTTCCAGATCGAGGCCGATGCCCTGGCCGCCGTCGCCGATCGCCTCGGCGATGCCTTCAGCCAGGCCTGCCAGCTGATCCTGCAGGGCAAGGGCCGGGTGGTGGCCACCGGCATGGGCAAATCCGGCCATGTGGCGCGCAAGATCGCCGCTACGCTGGCGTCCACCGGCACCCCGGCGTTCTACGTGCACCCCGGTGAAGCCGGCCACGGCGACCTCGGCATGATCACCGAGGCCGATGTCGTGGTGGCGCTGTCCTACTCGGGCGAGTCCGACGAGCTGCTGATGCTGCTGCCCGTGCTCAAGCGCCAGGGCAACCGGCTGATCGCCATGACCGGCCGGCCGCAGTCCAGCCTGGCCCTGGCGGCCGACGTTCATCTGGATGTCAGCGTGCCAGCCGAGGCCTGCCCGCTGGCGCTGGCCCCCACCTCCAGCACCACCGCCTCGCTGGCGATGGGCGATGCGCTGGCGGTGGCCCTGCTGGACGCGCGCGGCTTCACCGCCGACGATTTCGCCCGCTCGCACCCCGCCGGCAGCCTCGGCCGCCGGCTGCTGCTGCACATCACCGATGTGATGCACAGCGGCGAGGAACTGCCGCGCGTGGACGCGGGCGCCACGCTCAGCGAGGCCCTGGTGGAGATGAGCCGCAAGCGGTTGGGCATGACCGCCGTGGTCGATGCCGACGACCGCCTGATCGGCCTGTTCACCGACGGCGACCTGCGCCGCGCGCTGGATACCGATCTGGACGTGCGCAGTGCGAAGATCGCCGAGGTGATGACCCGCAATCCGCGCACCATCGGCGCCGACCAGCTCGCCGCCGAGGCCGCCCGGCTGATGGAAACCCACAAGATCACCGGCCTGATGGTGGTCGACGCCGCCGGCCGGCTGGTCGGCGCACTCAACATTCATGACCTGTTGCGGGCGCGGGTGGTTTAAACCACAGTTCCCTTCCTCCATTCAGCCAACCTGCCCCCTGCCGATGCCCTATTCCCCGCTGCCCGGTTTCCCGTCCCACCTGCATGCCATCGCCGGCCGTATCCGGCTGGCCTGCTTCGACGTGGACGGCACGCTCACCGATGGTCGGCTCTACTACGACCGTGACGGCAACGAGAGCAAGGCGTATTACGTGCAGGACGGACTTGGCCTGAAACTGCTGCAGCAGCACGGCATCCACCCGGTGTTGATCACCGCGCGCAACAGCCTGTCCGCGCAGAAGCGCGGCGCGGACCTGGGCATCGACACCCAGATCGCGGTCGGCGACAAGCTCGCCAGCGTGCGTGCACTGTGCGACACCCATGGCATCGGCCTGGAGCAGGTCGCGTTCATGGGCGATGACCTGCCCGACCTGGCGCCGCTGTGCGCGGTCGGCCTGGCCGTCGCGCCGGCCAACGCCCATCCGTGGATCGCCGAGCGCGTGCACTGGCAGACCCGTGCCGACGGCGGCCGTGGCGCCGCACGCGAGCTGTGCGACGTGCTGCTGGCCGCGCAGGGCCATGTGGATGCGGTGCTGGCGAGGTTCGGCGCATGACCTGGCGCAACGCCTTGGGCGCCCTGCTGCTGGTCGCCGCGCTGCTCAGCGGCTGGTCGCTGCTGCGCCACCGCGACAAGCCGGCTGCCGACGTCACCGACGACGGCACCAAGGACTATGTGCTGCACGACTTCCAGATCGTGGCGCTGGACGACCAGGGCAAGGAATCCACCACCCTGCAGGCCCCGCTGCTGGAGCGCCTGCGCAGCGATGAGACGATGAGCATCGTCACCCCGCTGTTCCTGCTGCCCGACAACGAAGGTAACCACTGGGAACTGCGCAGCGAAAAAGGCTGGGTGAGCGCCAACGGCGAACAGCTCAAGCTGACCGGCAACGTCAGCGGCGACAGCCCGAAGGTGCCCAGCGTGCCGCCGACTACCTTCCGTACCGACCACCTGGACGTGTTCCCCAAGGAAAACCGCGCCAAGACCGACGCCCTGGTCACCATGACCCGCCCGGGCATGACCCAGTCCGGGGTCGGCTTCGAGCTGGATTCCAAGAGCAAGACCTACACCTTCCTGAGCCAGTCCAAGGGCCGCTACACGCCCCAACGCTGAGCCGGTGCCGCCCGGGCGACGTCCTCTGGACCGGCGCCGGCGGCACAGCACCACCCGACTCACCGGCCAGGCCCACCCGCCTGGCCACGACCCCGACAATGCCCGGCCGCCCCCGGCCACGCCCCCTACACTGGCAGGACAAACCAACTCCATGAAGATCCTATTTGCAGCCGCCTGCGCGATCAGCCTTCTGGTCCCCTTCGCCGCCAGCGCGAAGTCCACGGACCGCAACGAAGACATGGCCATCGACGCCGGCGCCCAGTCCGGCACACTGGTCGGAGACGGCAAGACCGTGCTTTCCCAGGGCGTGATCGTCACCCAGGGCACCCTGGACCTGCGCTCTTCGGACGCGGAGATCTACATGAAGGACGGCGAGGCGGTGCGCGCGGTGTTTACCGGCAAGCAGGCCAAGCTCAAGCAGCAGCTCGATGACGGCACCTGGATGGACGCCAGCGCCGACCGCATCGACTACGACATCAAGTCCGAAGTGCTGACCATGACCGGCAACTACCACGTCAAGAGCGCGCGTGGCACCAATGCCGGCCAGAAGATGACCTACAACACCCGCACCGGCGAGATGAACAGCGGCGGCGACGGCACCCGCGTGCGCACCGTGATCCCGCCCAAGAACAAGACCGCCGCCCCGGCAGCCGCCACGCCGGCAACCAAGACCACCGTTCCCACCGCCGGGAGCAAGAAGTAATGCTCGTCGCCAAAGGTCTGCGCAAGCGCTACAAGCAGCGCGAAGTGGTCAAGGATTTCGGCCTGACCCTGGAGGCCGGTGAAGTGGTCGGCCTGCTCGGCCCCAACGGTGCCGGCAAGACCACCTGCTTCTACATGATCGTCGGTCTGGTCGAGACCGACGCCGGCAGCATCGTGCTGGACGGCAAGGACATCACCAGCGACCCGATGTATACCCGCGCCAAGCAGGGCGTGGGCTACCTGCCGCAGGAACCGTCGGTGTTCCGCAAGCTGACCGTGGCCGACAACCTGCGCCTGGTGCTGGAACTGCGCGAAGACCTGGACAAGGCCGGCCGCGAAAAGGAACTGGCCAGCCTGCTGGACGAACTGCAGATCAACCACGTGGCCGACCAGCTCGGTGCCAGCCTCTCCGGTGGCGAGCGCCGCCGCTGTGAAATCGCCCGCGCGCTGGCCGCCAAACCGCGCCTGATCCTGCTCGACGAACCCTTCGCCGGTGTCGACCCGATCTCGGTCGGTGAAATCCAGCGCATCGTCACCCATCTCAAGCAGCGTGGCATCGGCGTGCTGATCACCGACCACAATGTCCGCGAAACCTTGGGAATCTGCGACCGCGCGTATATCCTCAACGAAGGCAGCGTGCTGGCACAGGGCGCGCCGGACGAGATCCTGGCCAACGCCGACGTCCGCCGCGTCTACCTTGGGGACACCTTCAAGCTCTGATCCAGCGGCCGCCGCAACGCCTTCCTTCCGTTCGGCACAGGCATGAAAGCACGGCTGCAGACATCGCTGGGACAACAACTGGTCATGACGCCGCAGCTGCGTCAGGCCATCAAGCTGTTGCAGATGTCCAGCGCAGAACTGGAGCTGGAAATCGCCGAGGCGGTGGAGACCAACCCGCTGCTGGACTGGGCCGAGAACGCCGAGCCGACGCTGGACGTTGCGCCCAGCGACGACGAGCGCCCGCCGACACCGGCCGACACGCACACCGACGGCGAGCACCAGGCCTCGGCCAGCGACGACTGGTCGCCCGGTGAAGGCGACTGGAGCAGCGGCAACAGCGGTGGCTCGTTCGACGATGACGACAACGGCAGCGCTGCCGAGCGCGTGGCCGAAACCGAAAGCCTGGCCGACCACCTGCTGTGGCAGCTGCACCTGTCGCACCTGTCCACGCGCGACCGCAGCATCGGCGCGGCGCTGATCGACGCCTTCGAAGACGACGGCTACCTGCGCGAGCCACTGTCGGCCATCGCCGACACGCTGCTCCCGGCCATTCACGCCGATGAAGCCGAAATACTGACCGTGCTGCACCAGATCCAGCGCTTCGACCCGATCGGAGTCGGCGCGCGCAGCCTGGGCGAATGCCTGCAGCTGCAGCTGGACGTGCTGTCCGCCGATACCCCCGGCCTGGCGCTGGCCCGGCGCATCGCCGACGGCCCGCTGGAACGGTTGCCACGCAGTGGCGTGGCCGGGTTGGCGCAGGAACTGCGCGAACCGCTGGCCGAGGTCGACACCGCCGTGCAGCTGCTGCGCTCGCTGGACCCGCGTCCAGGGACCCAGATCGGCGAGCTGGCCCATGACAGCTACGTGGTGCCCGATTGCGTGGTTTGGCGCCAGAACGGGGTGTGGCGCGCCGCCCTGGCCGCCCATGCCGGACCGAAGGTGGTGATCCACCGCGGCTACGAGCAGATGATCCGCCGTTGCGGTGACGCCGACGCCGGCTACCTGCGCGCCCACCTGCAGGAAGCGCGCTGGCTGCTCAAGGGCCTGGAGGCGCGTGGCGAAACCCTGCTGAGGGTGATGCGCAGCCTGCTGCAGCAGCAGGCCGCGTTCCTGGAGTTCGGCGAACAGGCGCTGCGCCCGCTGACCCTGCGCGAGGTCGCCGGCGAACTGGGCCTGCACGAATCCACCATTTCCCGCGCCATCGCCCGCAAGTACGTGCGCACCCCGCGTGGCACCCTGCCGCTGCGCGCGTTCTTCGCCTCCGGCATCGACACCGACAGCGGCGGCGAAGCCTCCAGCACCGCCATCCAGGCCATGATCCGGCGCCTGATCGACGACGAGAACCCGCGCAAGCCGCTTTCTGACGCCAAGCTGGCTGACCTGCTCAAGACCACCGGAATACCGGTGGCGCGCCGCACCGTGGCGAAGTATCGTGAGGCCATGAACATTTCCGCCTCGCACGAAAGGGTACGAATCGTCTGACGCTCCACCGCGCCTGGCGGGAAGGTTCATTGGCACATCCGAACAAAGGAGATACCCGATGCGCATCGAGACGTTTGGCAAAGACGTGGAAGTCACCCCGGCCCTGCAGGAATACGTGGAAACCAAGTTGCAGCGCCTGGGCAAGCACTTCGACCAGCACTGCGAGGTTCGGGTGACCCTTGAGCTGCGCAAGAACGAGCATCACGCCGATGCCAGTGCCAACGTTCCCGGCCAGACCCTGCACGCCGAGGCCGGCGGCCAGACCATGTATGCGGCGATCGACATCCTGGCCGACAAGCTGGACCGCCTTGTGATCAAGCACAAGGAGAAAAAACAGCAGCACGCACCGCTGCCCGTGGGCGACAATGACGACTGACGTCCTCGCGCTTTCCCTGACATGCCCTTGACTGATCTTCTGGCGGCCGTGCGCACGCAAGTGTTGCCGGCCGCCGATCGCGACAGCGTCCTGCTGGCAGCCGCCCGGCTGCTGGCTTGCCGCGAAGCCAATGCCGAGCAGATCTACCAGAACCTGTGCCAGCGCGAGCAGCTGGGCAGCACGGCGATCGGCCATGGCATCGCCATCCCGCACGGCCGCGCGCCGCTGCTTGAACGTCCCCGCGGCGCCCTGCTGCGACTGGAAGCCCCGGTCGAGTTCGGCGGCGACGAGCCGGTGGACCTGGTGTTCGCCATCGCCGTCCCCGCCCATTACACCCATCAACACCTGATGCTGCTGTCCGAGCTGGCCGAGCTGTTCTCCGAGCCGGCCATCCGCCAGGCGCTGCGCGACGCGCGCGACGGCGAGGCACTGCGCCAGGTCATCGAATTTCCCCCGCCAGCGAGCGCCGCATGAACACCAGCATCACCGCGCGTGAGCTGTTCGAACAGCAGCGCGACCGCCTGGCCCTGCGCTGGGTTGCCGGCAAGCAGGGCGAGCGCCGCGAACTGGAAGCAGGCAACACCGTCTCGCGGCGCCCATCGCTGGCCGGCTACCTCAACGCGATCTACCCCAACAAGGTGCAGATCCTGGGGACCGAGGAACTGTCCTGGCTGGACTCGCTGGACTCGCGCCAGCGCTGGGAGACCATCGAGCGGATCATGCAGTCGCACCCGCTGGCGCTGGTGATCACCCGCAACCAGCCCTGCCCGGAAGACCTGCGCGCGGCCGCCGACGAATCGCAGACGCCGCTGTGGATCTCGCCCAAGCGCGGCCACGAGCTGCTCAACCACCTGTCATACCACCTGGCGCGCACGCTGGCGCCGCGGGTGATCCTGCATGGCGTGTTCATGGAGATCTACTCCATCGGCGTGCTGATCACCGGCGAAGCGGGCTCGGGCAAGAGCGAGCTGGCGCTGGAGCTGCTCAGCCGCGGCCACCGCCTGGTCGCCGATGACGCCCCCGAGTTCACCCAGATCGCCCCGGACGTGCTCGACGGCACCTGCCCCGAGCTGCTGCAGGACCTGCTGGAAGTGCGCGGCCTGGGCGTGCTCAACGTGCGCGAGATGTTCGGTGATACAGCGGTAAAGAAGAACAAGTACCTTCGGCTGATCGTCCACCTGACCAAGCCCATGACCGAACCCACCCCGCACGGCTACGAGCGCCTGACCGGCGATTCCGGCACCCGCCACGTGCTGGACCTGGACGTGCCGCTGATCACCCTGCCGGTGATGCCCGGCCGCAACCTGTCGGTGCTGACCGAGGCGGCCACCCGGCTGCACATTCTACGTACCAAGGGCATCGACCCCGCGGCGATGTTCATCGCCCGCCACAGCAACCTGCTGGAACGCCGAACGCCATGAATACCCCCGCCTCCGCGCCTGCCGCCGCCACCCTGATCATCGTCAGTGGGCTGTCGGGCTCGGGCAAGACGGTCGCGCTGAAGACCCTGGAAGACCTGGACTACTACTGCTCGGACAACCTGCCGATCAACCTGCTGCCCGACTTCGTGCGCAGCCTGCTGGCCGGGCACGACGCCGACGCCCCGCGCCGACTGGCAGTGGGCATCGACGTGCGTGGGCAGAGCGATCTGAGCCAGCTGTCGCACTGGCGCGAAGAGGCCCAGGCCGCCGGGCTGGATGCGCAGCTGCTGTTCTTCGATGCCACCGACGAAACCCTGCTCAAGCGCTACGCCGATACCCGTCGTCGCCACCCGTTGAGCCAGCTGGGGCTGTCATTGCCCGAGGCGATCGCCCGCGAACGCGAGCTGACCGCGCCGCTGCGCCGTGCCGCCGATGCGGTGATCGACACCACCACGCTCAACGTGCACCAACTGCGCCGCAAAGTGGTCACCGAGTTCGCCATGACCCATGGCAACAAGCTGTCGCTGCTGTTTGAATCCTTCGCCTACAAGCGTGGCGTGCCGGCCGAAGCGGACTTCGTGTTCGACGTGCGGGTGCTGCCCAACCCGCACTGGGACCCGGCGCTGCGCCCGTTGTCCGGCCGCGATGCCGGCGTGCGCGAACACCTGGACGCGCAGCCGGACGTGCAGCGCTACGCCGCCCAGTTGATCGACTTCCTGGACACCTGGCTGCCACGGCTGGGCAATGACACCCGCAGCTATGTCACCGTCGCCTTCGGCTGCACCGGCGGCAAGCACCGCTCGGTCTACATGGCCGAACGCATGGCCCGGCATGCCCGCGACCAGGGCTGGGCCGAAGTGGCCACCTTCCATCGCGAGCAGGATTGACGGCGGTAGCGGTCATCGGCCGTGGAACACTCCTATGTCAGCCGGCCGGCTGCTCCGCGCCCGGATGCGCTTTTTCAAGGGTCGGCGTGCCCACGGCCTCGACCCGGGATACGCCACATGCGGCCCACCCCCTACCCCCAATTCATGTTGACCTGTTAACGTTCGAAGATGACCTGTGGCATTCTCCTCGTAACTCATCCTGGCGTTGGCACCTCCCTGCTGGAGGTGGCGACCCGGCTGCTGCGGCACCTGCCGCTGAAGACCGACGCTTTCGAAGTACCGTTCGACGCAGACCTGGACGTCCTGTTACCGCTCGCCTCGGCCGCCTTGCGCCGGGTGGACAGCGGCCAGGGCGTGCTGATCCTGACCGACCTGTACGGCGCCAGCCCCAGCAATCTGGCCGGGCAACTGGCTCGTCTGGGCACCCCGGTTCGCCGGGTTTCGGCGCTTAGCCTGCCGATGTTGTTGCGGGTGATGAATTATCCGGAACAGGGACTGGATCAATTGCCTGCCACAGCCGCGGCAGGCACTCGCAATGGAGCGATTGTCGACGATGCTTGAACGTGAACTCACCGTATCCAACCGCCTGGGCCTGCACGCCCGCGCCACTGCAAAGCTGGTGCAGGAGCTGGCGCCTTTCCGCTGCAATGTGACCATGGCCGCCAAGGGCCGCGAGATCAACGCCAAGAGCATCATGGGCGTGATGCTGCTGGCCGCCGGCCAGGGCACCCCGGTCACCGTGCGCATCGACGGCGAGGATGAAGCCGCCGCGATGGAGGCGGTGGTGGGACTGTTCGAACGGCGTTTCGACGAGGACAGCTGAGCATGGGGGGGCAGCCGCGACCGGGATCCTCCGCACCGGCCCGGACCGCGTCCGGGGCGATGCTGTTGTCCGGCCACGGTGCCTCGCGCGGCAACGCCCTGGGCCGCGCCCGGGTGCGCCTGCCGCATGCGCTGGAAGTGGCCGAGCAGCGGATTCCGCCGGGCAAGATCGAGGCTGAGCTGGAGCGTCTGCACGTGGCCGTGGAAGCGGCCCGCGGCGAAATGCACGACCTGCGCCAACGCCTGCATGGCGCGCTCAACCAGGAAGTCGGCGAATTCCTCGACCTGCACGCGCTGCTGCTGGATGACCCCGAGCTGCTGTTTGGCCTGGATGAGCTGATCCGCAGCGGTCCCTACAGCGCCGGCTATGCGCTGCGCGTGCAGCGCGACCGCCTGGCCAAGGTCTTCGATGGCATGGACGATGCCTACCTGAAGAGCCGCATGGACGACCTGGACCATGTGATCGGGCGCATCCACGCCTTCCTGCAGAAGCGCCCGCCGGACGTCAAAGGGATGGCCGGGGAAATCCTGGTCTGCGACAACATCGCCCCCTCCGAGCTGGCCCAGCTGCAGGCCCACGGCGTGGTCGGCATCGTCACCGCCGGCGGCAGCGCGCTCTCGCACAGTGCGATCCTGGCGCGCAGCCTGCACCTGCCCCTGATCGTCAATGTACCCAACGTGCTGCAGAAGGTCGCCGACGGCGACGTACTGATCATCGATGGCAGCGACGGTACCGTCACCATCAACCCGCAGGCACCCGACCTGCGCGACTACCGCCTGCGACTGCGTGAGCATGCGCGCGAGCAGCGCGAACTGGGCCGGCTGCGGACCAAGCCGACCCGCACCCGCGACAACGTCGACATCGCCCTGCTGGCCAATGCCGAATCCAGCGAGGACGTCACCCAGGCGCATGCGCTGGGCGCGCACGGACTGGGCCTGTACCGTACCGAATTCCTGTTCCTGCAGCGCAACGAACTGCCCGACGAGCAGGAGCAGTTCGAAACCTACCGCGATGCCGCGCTTGGCATGAGCGGGCGGCCGGTCACCATCCGCACCCTGGACCTGGGCGCGGACAAGGCCGACCGCACCGGGCTGACCCTGAGCAACGAAGAGAACCCGGCGCTGGGCCTGCGCGGCGTGCGCCTGTCGTTGGCGCGGCCCAAGGTCGCCGACACCCAGCTGCGCGCGATCCTGCGCGCGTCGGCCTACGGCAAGCTGCGCATCCTGATCCCCATGGTGAGCACCCGCGAGGAAATCCTGGCGGTGCGCCGGCGCCTGCACAAGCAGGCCGCGCTGCTGCGCGCCGAAGGCTACGAGGTGGCCGAACACATCCCGTTCGGCGCGATGATCGAAGTGCCCGCCGCGGCGATCGCGCTGGAGAGCTTCATCGACCTGGTCGACTTCCTGTCCATCGGCACCAACGACCTGGTGCAGTACCTGCTGGCCGCCGACCGCAACAACGAAGCGGTCGGTGAGCTGTACTCGCCGCTGCATCCGGCGGTGGTGCGGCTGCTGGCACATATCCTGCGCACCGGCCAGGCCTACGACATCCCGGTGGCGGTGTGCGGGGAGATCGCCGGCGACCCGCTGATGACGCGGCTGCTGCTGGCGCTGGGCTTGACCGAGTTCAGCCTGCACCCAGGCACGCTACTGGAAGTGCGCCGCGCGATCCGCGACAGCGACCTGTCGGTGTTGCAGGCGATGGCACCGAAGCTGCTGCAGGCTCGCGACCGACGCGGGATTGAACGCTGGATCGAGAAGGCGGGCCTGGCCACGGCATGACCGGTGGTGGCGG
>NZ_JBFULO010000088.1:0-16377 GCF_054049855.1 Stenotrophomonas sp. P5_B8
CACTTCGCGATCGGCGCCGATCGGGATCACGGCCTCGTAATCCGGGAAACGGCCGTCGATCAGCTTCGAGGTGAAGGTGACATCGTCGCGCTTGACCCGCACGTGGCTGCGGCCGACTTCCAACTCGATCTCGCGATCGCCGCTTTCCAGCAGACGCTGGAGTTCGGTCACGCCCTTGCGCGGCACGATGATCTGACGCTTGGCGCCGCTGGCCTTTTCCAGGTCGGTCTCGCACAGCGCAAGACGATGGCCGTCGGTGGCAACGGTTCGCAGGGCATCGCCGCGCAGGTCGAACAGCAAACCGTTGAGGTAATACCGCACGTCYTGCTGGGCCATCGCGAACGCGGTGCGCTCGATCAGCTCCTTCAGGGTGGCTTCGCCGATCGCCACGCGCTCGGTGGCTTCCACTTCGTCCACCGACGGGAAGTCGTTGGCCGGCAGGGTTGCCAGGGTGAAGCGGCTGCGGCCGGCCTGCACGGTGATCTTGTCACCGGTCTGCGAGACGGTGATCCGGCTGCCGTCGGGCAGGGCGCGGATGATCTCGAACAGTTTGCGTGCGGGGATGGTGGTCTCGCCGTCCTGGGCATCTTCCACCGCGATCCGCGACACCATTTCCACTTCCAGGTCCGTACCGGTCAGCGACAGCTGCCCGTTCTGCACCTGGACCAGGAAATTAGCCAGAACCGGCAGGGTCTGGCGGCGTTCGACCACGTTGACGACTTGTGCCAACGGCTTGAGAAAGGCTTCGCGCTGCAGTGTGAAACGCATGTGGTTCCGTGCCCCTATGCTTTAAAAAAATGTGGAATAAATCAAAAGCTTGGTGGTGATGGTAGCGCCAGAATCGCGGGAAAACACAGCTAAGTCTTTGTAAACAAAAGGGTTTCAGGCCTCGAAACCCTCTGCATTACTGGCCCCGAAGGGGAGGGCAATGCTGTGGATAACTTCGCGCCCAGATTGAACGGCGTTTTTATCCACACCCTGTCCCCTGCTTGCTACCGGATTCTGCACCGTTTTATGCGATGACGCCTTAGCGGCGTACATGCATCATTCGCTCAACTTCCGGATCAGCTTGTCCCAGTCTTCCCGCAACTTGCCGTCCGCTTCCATCAACGTCCGGATCTGCCGGCAGGCATGCAGCACCGTGGTGTGGTCCCGGCCGGCAAAGGCGTCGCCGATTTCCGGCAGGCTGTGCTCGGTCAGTTCCTTGGTCAGCGCCATGGCTACCTGGCGCGGACKGGCCAACGACCGGGTCCGGCGCTTGGACAGCAGATCCTTGATCTGCAGCCCGTAGTAGTCGGCCACGGTTTTCTGGATGTTGGGAATGCTGATTGCCTGCTGCTGGGCGCGCAGCAGGTCGCGCAGGGTTTCCTGCGCAAAATCAGTGGTGATCGCACGGCCGGTGAAGTTGGCGCGTGCGGCCAGAGTATTCAGCGCACCCTCGAGGTCGCGGACATTGGAGCGCATTTTCTTGGCAATCAGAAACGCCACATCGTCGGGGATCTCGGTGCCACGCTCGCGTGCCTTGGCCAGCACGATCGCGGCGCGGGTCTCGAAGTCCGGCGGCTCGATGGCCACCGACAGACCCCAGGCCAGTCGCGACTTCAGCCGTGCTTCCAGGCCCTCGACTTCGCGCGGGTACCGGTCGCAGGTCAGGATGATCTGCTGCTTGCCGTCGAACAGGGCATTGAACGTATGGAAGAACTCTTCCTGGGTACGGTCCTTGCCGGCGAAGAACTGGATGTCATCGATCAGCAGCGCGTCCACCTGCTGGAACTGGCGCTTGAACTGATCCATGGTTTTTTCCTGCAACGCCCGGATCATCGCGCTGAAGAACTGTTCCGACCGCAGGTACAGCACCTTGGCGCCCGGGTTGGCCTGGCGCATCGCATTGCCGGCCGCGAACATCAGGTGGGTCTTGCCCAGGCCGGTGCCGCCGTACAACAGCAACGGGTTGTGCGCCCGGTCGCCCGGTTTCTGCGCCGCCTGGAACGCCGCGGCCAGGCCCAGCTGATTGCTGCGACCCTCCACGAAGTTGGCGAAGGTGTAGTGGGAATCCAGGTTGCCGGCGAACGGCACCAGCGGCTCGGCCGGCACGACAGGCGCGGAGAAGCCCGGATTGGACGCAATCTGCGCCTCTACGGCGCGCGGACGCGAGCCGATTTCAAGAAAAACGTCGCCAAAGCCGGCGAAGTGCGCCAGCAGTTCCTTGATGCGCGGCAGGTACAGCTCGCGCACCTGGTCGACAATGAAGGCATTTGGCGCATAAAGCACCAGGCTGTCCACGCGCAGATCGGCCTGCAGCGGCTTCAACCAGGTGTGAACATCCTCGGGCGGGAACTCCGCTTCAAGGCGTTCGAGACAACGGGACCAGGCATCCATCGGCAATAATCGTCTGGGGCCAGGGGACAGGCGTGGAAAACCGCCGCACCGCAGGCCGGAAGGGGGAAAGAATGGATGGCGCAGACTACCACCGACGAGGGGGGCCGGGAATGGTTGTCCCGAAGTTATTCACAAAATGATCCACAGCTATTGCACAGCCCAATGAATTCCCGTAGTGACAAGCACTTGACGGCACCTTGATCAGGTCTATAGAATTTCCGGTTCTTTCCGTCCCCTTCATATAGAGGCCCCGCATGGCCACCAAGCGCACTTTCCAACCCAGCAACCTCAAGCGTAAGCGCGACCATGGCTTCCGTGCCCGTATGAAGACCGCTGACGGCCGCAAGATCCTGTCGCGTCGCCGCGCCAAGGGCCGTAAAGTCCTGAGCGCTTGATTGCAATGCCGCTTCCCGCGGCAGACGCAATCCTGACTGTGAGCAGTTCCGACCCGCGCAAGCGATTCCCTCGCTCTGCGCGGGTCCGTACGCGTGCCGAATATACAACGGTCTTCAACGGCGCCCGCCGTGTGTCCGATCCGCTGATGACCCTGCACTGGCTGAAGAGCGATACGCCAGCCAGGTTGGGTCTCGCCGTGTCGCGCAAAGTCGATCCCCGAGCCGTGGGTCGCAACCGAGTAAAGCGTGTGCTGCGCGATGCCACACGCCACCTACGGCCGTGGATGAGTGCCGGCGATTTTGTCGTCGTTGCCCGTAGCGCCGCCCGTACCGCCAGCAACTCAGAACTCCGCCAGGCCTTTGAACGCCTGCTGCGCCGTCTTGGCGCATTGCCCATGCCGGGCGCGGACGGCACAATGCCGCCGCCCCTGGGCGTTGTACCCCTTTCTTCCCAGCCCGAGCCGGCATCGCATGCCGGCCCCGTCGAGCCTGCCCGCTGATGAACCAGACCCGCGTTTTCCTGATTTTTGCCTGGCTGATGGTGGCCGTGTTGCTGTGGATGGAGTGGGGCCGCGACAAGGCCGCACCGACCCCGCCGCCGGTTGCCGCGCAGACCCAGGCAACCGTGCCGGGCGCGGCAGGTTCCATCCCCGGTGCGTCGGTGCCGCAGGCCCCGGGTAGCGCCCCGGCGACCCAGCCGGCCGCGCAGGCCCAGGCCGGCGCCGCCCGCGTCACCGTCACCACCGACGTACTGCGTCTGGTGCTGGACGGCGGCACCGTGCTGGACGCCGAGCTGCTGCAGTTCCCGCAGACCAAGGCGGACGGCAGCCCGCCGGTGCGCCTGCTGACCGAAGAGAGCACCCACCCGTACCGCGCGGTGAGTGGCTGGACCAGCCAGGACAAGGGCACCCCGGTGCCGGAAGCCAATGGCTTCACCCTGGTGGGCGACGACCGCGACTTCGTGCTGGGCAAGGGCCAGAAGGAACTGCAGATCCCGTTCGTGTGGAATGGCCCGAACGGCGTCAGCATCCGTCGTACTTACACGCTGGGTCGCAACGAATACGCGATCAAGGTGAAGGACGAAGTGGTCAACGGCAGCACCGCGCCGTGGAACGGCTACGTGTACCGCACCCTGGACCGCACCCCGACCATCCTGTCGCGCAGCATGACCAACCCGGACTCGTTCAGCTTCAACGGCGCGACCTGGTTCAGCCCGCAGGACGGTTATGAGCGTCGCGCGTTCAAGGATTACCTGGACGATGGCAACCTCAATCGCACCATCACCGGCGGCTGGCTGGCGATGCTGCAGCACCACTTCTTCACCGCGTGGATCCCGCAGGCCGACCAGGCCGCGAACTACGCGCTGTCCCAGCATGACGGTCGAGACCAGATCCAGGCCACCGGCCCGGCCTTCACCGTCGCCCCGGGCCAGCAGGCCAGCACCGAAGCTCGCCTGTGGGTCGGCCCGAAGCTGGTCAACCTGATCGCCAAGGAAGACGTGAAGGGTCTGGACCGCGTGGTCGATTACAGCCGCTTCTCGCTGATGGCGATCATCGGCCAGGGCCTGTTCTGGGTGTTGAACCAGGTCCACAAGGTCGTCAACAACTGGGGCTGGGCGATCGTTGGCCTGGTCGTGCTGCTGAAGCTGGTGCTGTATCCGCTGTCGGCGGTGCAGTACAAGAGTGGCGCCAAGATGCGTCGCTTCCAGCCTCGCATCGCGCAGTTGAAGGAACGCTACGGCGATGACCGCCAGAAGTTCCAGACCGCGATGATGGAGCTGTACAAGAAGGAAAAGATCAATCCGATGGGCGGCTGCCTGCCGATCCTCATCCAGATGCCGATCTTCTTCGCGCTGTACTGGGTGCTGGTGGAGTCGGTGGAACTGCGCCAGGCGCCGTGGCTGGGCTGGATCCAGGACCTGACCGCGCGTGACCCGTACTTCATCCTGCCGGTGATCAACGTGGCGGTGATGTGGGCCACGCAGAAGCTGACCCCGGCCCCGGGCATGGACCCGATGCAGGCCAAGATGATGCAGATGATGCCGCTGGTGTTCGGCGTCATGATGGCCTTCATGCCGTCCGGCCTGGTCCTGTACTGGGTGGTCAACGGTGGCCTGGGCCTGCTGCAGCAGTGGTGGATGACCAAGCGCCACGGCAGCGATCCGGTGCCGGCGACCACCGCCCCCATCAAAAAGAAGTAGAGCCGACCGTTGGTCGGCTGCAAAAACACGTAGCGCCGACCGTCGGTCGGCTGCCCCGGAAAACCCGCCACCCGGCGGGTTTTTCTTTGGCGGCGATACAATCGCCGCCACCGTTGCCCCGTTCCCCCGAGCCACTCCATGCCCGCTGCGTCGTCGCTGTTCCGCCTGTCCGTGCCCATGCTGGCGCTCACCCTGGCGCTGGCCGGGTGTGGGGACAAACCCGCGGCCACCGCCGACGGGGTCACCCAGCCCAGCGCGCAGGCCGCCGCCGCCGCCGACCCGGCGGCCGCACCGCTGCTCACCGCGCTGCAGAAGCTGCTCGACGGCCACCGCCGCATCATCGTGCTGCTGGCCGATGAGGCGCAGCAGTCGTCGGCTGACCGCGCCACCTCCAGCCGCATCGGCCAGCAGCTGTTCCATGATGGGCTGGCGCAGCGCGAGGCGATCGCCGCGCAGTTCGACACCCTGCTGCGCGATGCGAGCCCGCAACGCTTCGCCACCCTGGGCACGGTGCTGGACTACATCGAATCGGCGCCGGAGTTGTTCGACGCCGACCGCCTGGCCTTCCGCGAAGTCCTGCGCACCCTGCACGACCGCGTCGGTACCGATTCCTCGCTGCCGGCGGTGAAGCTGCACCAGCGCATCGGCGAAGACCTGGAGGCGCTGGACGAGATCGAGCGCAACTACAACCAGGAAATCACCCGCATCTTCAGCCGCTTCGACCGCACCCGCGCCATCGCGCTCAAGCGCGAGAAGTGGGAGGACTACATCGCCCACCTGCACAAGCAGTACAGCCGCGAGGCGATCCTGCGCGATTACGGGGTGATCGAGCCGTACCCGATGTCGATGAAGGACAGCGACCGCGAGATCTTCGGCCGCGACCTGCCCCCCAAGACCGTGGTGCTGAGCTTCGACGATGGCCCGCACAAGGCCTATACCGACGAGGTGGTGGCCATCCTCAAGCGCTACGACGTACCGGGTGTGTTCTTCGAAGTGGGCCGCAACCTGGGCACGGTGCAGGCCGACGGCAAGGTCACGCTGGGGCCGCTGGCCAGGATCAGCCGCGACCTGATGGAGCAGGGCTACGCGGTGGGCAACCACAGCCTCACCCACGCCCAGCTCTCGCGCACCACCGGCGATGCCCTGCGCGAACAGGTGTTGTCCACCGATACGCTGCTCAAGGATGTGGACGGCAAGCGCGCTCCGCTGTTCCGCTTCCCGTATGGCGCGCGCAATGCCGAGGGCCTGCAGCTGCTCAACGAAGCCGGGCTGAAGTCGATCATGTGGAACATCGATTCGATGGACTGGGCCGACCCGGTACCCGAGTCGATCGTGCAGCGCGTGGTCGAACAGGTGCAGAAGGAACAGCGCGGGATCATCCTGTTCCACGATATCCACGATCGCGCGGTGAAGGCGTTGCCGCAGATCCTGGATCGGCTGATCGCCGACGGCTACCAGTTCGCCGGCTGGAATGGCCGCGACTTCAGCGTTGGCCGTGCGCGCAAGGCGGCTGCCGCCGACACCACGGTCACCAGTGGCTACGAGAAATCCTGGGCCATCGTGGTCGGCATCGACGACTACGCCAAGTGGCCCAAGCTGGAATACGCCAGCCATGATGCGCAGGCCATCGCCGACACCCTGACCGGGCAGTTCGGCTTTCCGTCCTCGCAGGTGATCGTGCTGAAGAACCAGCAGGCCACCCGCAACAACATCCTGGCCGCCTTCCACGACCGGCTGGCCGACGACCGCACCGGCAGGAACGACCGCGTGTTCGTGTTCTTCGCCGGCCACGGCGCAACCCGTCGGCTGGCCTCGGGCCGCGACCTGGGCTACATCATTCCGGTGGATTCGGATCCCAACGAGTTCGCCACCGATGCCATCGCGATGACCGACATCCAGAACATCGCCGAAAGCATGCAGGCCAAGCACGTGATGTTCGTGATGGATGCCTGCTACAGCGGCCTCGGGTTGACCCGCGGGGGGGGATCGTCGTCGGCATTCCTGCGCGAGAACGCCCGCCGCAGCGCGCGGCAGATGCTCACCGCCGGTGGCGCCGACCAGCAGGTGGCCGACAGCGGCCCGAACGGGCATTCGGTGTTCACCTGGGTGCTGCTGCAGGCGCTGGCGGGCAAGGGCGACCTCAATGGCGAYGGCCTGATCACCGGCACCGAGCTGGCCGCCTACGTCGCCCCGGCGGTGTCGGCGGTATCGCGGCAGACCCCGGCGTTCGGCAGCCTGCCCGGCTCACAGGGCGGCGAGTTCGTGTTCCAGGTGCCTGACAGCCAGGAATACCTCAACGCCGACACGCACCAGCTCTCGGCCGATGCCATCGCGCTGAACAACAAGGTCGATGCGGCGCAGGATGCCCAGGGGGAAACCCAGGCGCCGGTCACCGTCCCCGACCTGCAGGGAGGCAAGCGCACGCTGGTGGTGCCGGTAGCGCTGCCCACTTCCGATCGCCAGCGCGCGCAGCAGGCCAACGACCGCGGCCTGCAGCTGTACCGCGAGAAGCGCTACGACGAAGCGGCCGCCCAGTTCACCGAAGCGCTGAAGCTGCGCCCGGACTTCGCCCAGGCTGCCAACAACCTCGGCTTCGTCTACTACCGCCAGCAGCGTTACGCCGAAGCCGCGCGCTGGCTGGAGAACACCTTGAAGATCGATCCCTCGCGCGCGGTGGCCCACCTCAACCTTGGCGATGCGTACTTCCATGCCGGCGACAAGGCCAAAGCGCGGCAGGCCTACACCACCTATCTGGCGCTGCAGCCGCAGGGCAGCGGCGCTGCCCAGGCCCGCGCGCAGCTGGAGAAGCTGTAAGCCATGAACGCCTCCGCCAACATCGACACCATCGTGGCCATCGCCAGCGCGCCCGGCGCCGGCGGCGTCGGCCTGCTGCGTCTGTCCGGTCCGCGTGCGGCGGCCATTGCCACCGCACTGGGCGCGCCGACGCTGCGCCCGCGCCATGCCCACTACGCGCGCCTGCGCGACGCACAGGGCGAGGTGATCGACGATGGCATCGTGCTGTGGTTCCCGGCGCCCCACAGTTTCACCGGCGAAGAAGTCGTCGAGCTGCAGGGCCACGGCAGCCCGGTACTGCTGCAACAACTGGTCGCGCGCTGTATCGCGCTCGGTGCGCGCCAGGCGCGGCCGGGTGAGTTCAGCGAACGGGCCTTCCTCAACGGCAAGCTCGACCTGGCCCAGGCCGAGGCGATCGCCGACCTGATCGCCGCCAGCGATACGCGCGCGGCACGCGCCGCCCGCCGCTCGCTGGACGGGGTGTTCTCGCGCCGGGTCGACGAGGCGGCGGAACAGCTTGTTCTGCTGCGCATCCACGTGGAGGCGGCGATCGACTTCGCCGACGAGCCGCTGGATACCCTCGGTGGCGATCAGGTCCGCGCCGGATTGGGCCAGGCGCTGCGCGCGCTGGTGCAGCTACGCGACGATGCCGAACGCGGCCGCCGCCTGCGCGATGGCCTGCACGCGGTGCTGGTGGGACCGCCCAACGCCGGCAAGAGCTCGCTGCTCAATGCACTGGCCGGCAGCGAACGGGCGATCGTCACCGACATCGCCGGCACCACCCGCGACACCCTGCGCGAAACCATCCGCATCGACGGGCTGGAACTGACCCTGGTCGATACCGCCGGCCTGCGCGAAGGCGGCGATGCGATCGAGCGCGAGGGCATGCGCCGCGCCCACGTAGAGATGCAGCGCACCGACCTTGCCATCATCGTGCTTGATGCCCGCGACCCGCAGGCCGGGCACGCGGCGGTGCGCGAGGCCATCGCCGAGGTGCCGCAGCAGCTGTGGATCCACAACAAGAGCGACCTGCTCGCCGCGCTCCCGGCTACCGGCGACCCCAACATCGTGCACGTCTCGGCCGCCACCGGCCTGGGCCTGGACCGCCTGCACACGCGCCTGCGCGAACTGGCCAGCGGCAGCGCCGGGGACAGCGTGGAAGGTGAATTCTCTGCCCGCGCCCGGCATGTGGAGGCCATCGTGCTGGCCATCGGCCACGCCGAGCGCGCCGAAGCCGAGCTGGTCCACGAGCATCTGGAACTGGCCGCCGAGGAACTGCGCCTGGCCCACGAGGCGCTGGGTGAGATCACCGGGCGGATGAGCGCCGATGATCTGCTGGGGCGGATATTCTCGAGCTTCTGTATCGGCAAGTAGGGGCGGCTTTCTTCCCCCTGTCACACCGCACCACCACAATGCGCCGGTCCTTTCCACGCCCCGCCGCGTTGGCGCGGGGCGCATCACACAGGGGTTTGCAGTGTCGAAGTCGTCGTGGGGTTGTGTGTTGCTGTTGTCGCTGGCCGTGGCACCATGGGTGGCCATGAGCGCTGAATCCACGTCCCCCGCAACGCCCAAGGCGGCGGTGTATGGCCATCGCGGTGCCAGTGCGCTGTTGCCCGAGCACACCTTGGCCAGCTACGCGCAGGCCATCGCCGACGGCGCCGATTACATCGAACCGGACCTGGTGATGACCAAGGACGGGGTGCTGGTGTCGCGCCACGAGAATGAGATCGGGGGCACCACCGACGTGGCCGCGCATCCGGAGTTCGCCAGCCGCAAGACGGTCAAGACCATCGACGGCGAGCGCATGGAAGGCTGGTTCACCGAAGACTTCACCGTGGCCGAGCTGAAGACCCTGTACGCCCGCGAGCGTCTGCCGCAGCTTCGCAGCACGGCCTTCGATGGACAGTTCCGCATCGCCACGCTGGACGAGATCATCGCGTTCCTGGTGCAGCAGGCCGGGCGCGCCAACCGCGGCATCGGGCTGGTGCCCGAGATCAAGCACGGCACCTACTTCAAGGGCATCGGCCTGCCGATGGAGGACAAGGTGTTGGCCGCGCTGCAGGGCAACGCGTACACGCGGGTGGCACCGGTGACGATCCAGTCCTTCGAGGTCACCAACCTGCGTTACCTGCGCAGCAAGCTCGGTGCTGACAGCAACATCCGCCTGTTGCAGCTGCTCGGCGACCCGAAGCAGCAGCCGGGCGACGTGCTGGCGGCCAAGGGCAGCCAGCGCTATGCCGACATGATCACCCCCACTGGGCTGGCGCAGGTGGCCGGTTATGCCGATGGCATCGGCCCCAGCCTGCGCATGGTCATTCCGCTGGATGCGGCGGGGAAGCTGGGCACGCCCACCCCGCTGGTGCGCGATGCGCATGCGGCCGGGTTGATGGTCATCCCGTACACCTTCCGCCCGGAGAATTACTTCCAGGCCACCGAGTTCCGCAAGGGCGAGGCCAACGCACGCAATGCCGACGGCTCGGTCGCCGAGATGCGCGCCTACCTGGCCACCGGCATCGATGCGTTCTTCACCGACGACCCGGCACTGGGCCGGCGTGCGGTGGACGGGGATGCGGCGGCGACCGCAGGTAACTGACCGGCGACGATCGCTGCATCCGCAGGCGCGGATGGCGGGACGCCCTGCCGATCAGGACGTGCGTGACCTTGTTGCGATCGGCGACCACGGCTACCGTGGCCGCTGGACACGGAGGTCTGCATGTTGATCGGACATCGCTACGAACGCACGCCAGGCGGCGACCTGCACATCCATTCGCACAACCGCGTGCAGGCAGGCCTGGTGCTGTTCGTGGGCGCGGTCGCGTTGGCGGTACCCGGCGCGTTCGTGGTCGGGGCGCTGGTGAACGAACACTCGCCGTTGTCCCGCCTGGCCCCGTTGTCCTGGCTGCTGGTGGTGCTGGCGTTCCTGCTGCTGGTCGCGCTGGCGGTGGTCCTGCTGGTGTACACCGAGACCAGCGAAACGCTGACCCTGTCGCGCCGCGACGGCGTTGGCCAGCGCCATACCCGCACGCTGTCCGGGCGCTGCACGCTGGTGAATGCCGCCTTCGCCCTGCACGGGCTGTCCGCACTCCAACTGCGATGGCACGGCACCCTGCACCGCGGGACCACCCAGCTGTGGCTCGTGCGCCACGATGGCAGCGAGACCCTGTTGACGCCTGGCAATGTCGCCGTGCTGCCCGGCACGCGGCGCACCGACCGCTGGCTGGGCGTGTTGGCCGATTACCTGCAACTGCCGGTGCCCGTGGAGGTGCTGGACCCACCCCACGCGGCCCCGGCGCAGACGGTAGAGGAGGGCGCGGACAAGGCGCCATCCGCAGCTGACAAGGCCGGCGCTGGCGTCCGCCTCTTTTTCGGCCTGCTGGGCGCCTTCCTGGCGGTACTCGAACTCACGCAGCTGCTGTCGCTGGTGACCGCCCTGGCCACCGCGCGGATCCGGGTCGGCGGCTACCGCGTCAGCGCGCACACCTACTATTGGAGCGAGCAGCCGCTCGCGTACGCGTTCAACGTGCTGTTCGGGGTGGCGATGGTGGTCCTGGTGGGCATGTTCGCCATTGGCTGCCTGCGCCTGGCGCTGTTCGGCCGGATCAGATCCGCCACGTGAGCGCTACTCGCGCGGCTCCGACCGGTCACGCGGCCGGAACGGCAGCACCACGTAGTCCTGGCCTTCGCGCGGTTGCCACAGCACCGGCACGCGCTGCGGTGACGGCGGCTCCAGGTCGCTGTCGCGCTGCAGCTCCAGGTCTTCCTCGTCTTCTTCTTCCCAGCTGTAGCGCTTGCGCGGGGCCATCGGGTCGGACAGGCGGAACAGCAGCGCGCTGAGGATGCCGGCAAAGGCGCCGCCCATGTGCGACTGCCAGGACACGCCCGGCTCGTGCGGGAGGATGGTGATCAGCATGCTCCCGTAGAACAGGAAGGCGATCAGCCCGGCGGCGATGGCCGGACGGTCGCGGCGCAGCAGGCCGAGCACGAACACCAGGAACATCAGGCCGTGGGTGATGCCGCTTGCGCCCAGGTGGTGGCTGCCGATATCGCCGAGCAGCCAGGCACCAAGGCCCGAGCCGATCCACAGCAGCGGCAGCGCGCGCAGCGTGGCGTTGGGATAGACGCTGCCGGCCAGTGTGCCGAGGATCAGCAGGGCAGCCGCGTTGGCGCCCAGATGCTCGACCGAGCCATGCAGCAGCGGGGCACCGAGAATGCCGAGCAGGCCGGCCTTGTCCAGCGGCGACACGGCCCACGGCTGCCAGTTGAAATGACCTTGCGCGGTGAACACCGCCACCAGCACCAGCACGAACGCCAGGCTGGCGTTGAACGCCCGCATCACACGACCGTGGTCGTTGCGGGGGGAGACCGGCGGCTCGCCGGCGGGCAGGGGCAGGTTGTCGTTCATACCCTAAGGGATTGCGTCGCCCGGGCTGAACACAAGGGCAACGCGACGGGAGAGAGTGGTGCCACGATCGGGGTGGGAATCTTGAAGATGTCGATCAGCATCATCTTGATGCCGATGAAGGCCAGCACCAGGGCCAGGCCGTAGGGCAGCAGGTGGAAGCGATCGGCCATGCCGGCCAGCAAGAAGAACATCGCCCGCAGGCCCAGCACCGCGAACACGTTGGAGGTGAGCACGATGAACGGGTCGGTGGTGATGGCGAAGATCGCCGGGATGCTGTCCACCGCGAAGATCACGTCGGTGACCGCGATCAGGATCAGCACCACGAACAGCGGGGTGAACCAGCGCTTGCCGTCGCGCATGACGCTCATCGCGTTGCCGGCGTAGTCCGGGAGCAGGCGCAGGTGCTTGCGCATCCAGCGCAGCGCCGGGTTGGTCTCAAGATCCGGCTCGGTCCCGGCCGAGAACCACATCTTCCAGCCGGTGAACAGCAGGAACGCACCGAACACGTACAGCAGCCAATGGAACTTGGTCAGCAGCACGCTGCCGGCGAAGATCATGATCGTACGCAGCACGATCGCGCCCAGAATGCCGATGATCAGCACCTTCTGCCGTTGTTCTTCGGGTACCGCGAAGTAGCCCATGATCATCAGAAACACGAAGATGTTGTCTACCGCCAGGGCTTTCTCGACCAGGTAGCCGGTGAGGAACTCCAGCCCGACCTTGTTGGCCACCACCTGGCCGGCGGTTTCGTTGAGGTAGTACCAGAGGCCGCCGTTGAAGGCCAAGGCCAGCAGGACCCAGCCGATCGACCACCACAGGGCCTCCTTGAAGGTGACCTTGTGCGGTCCGCCGTGTCGCATCAATACGAGATCGACCAACAGCGCGATGACCACCACCGCGCCGAAGCCGCCCCACAACCATAAGTTACCGATCGTCTGCATGGGTTTGTCCGTTGGAAAAATGAATGCCTCAAGCCGGAGGGCGAGGATCTGCAACGGAGGATCGGGGGGATCCGGGGAGACAGAGCTTCGCCATACGGCGAAGGTCTCGCTCGCAGTCCCGATGGGTGGGACTGCCGTTGCACCGGAGCCTGCGGGCTCGAATTGACGGCGACAACGTCTGGGAGCTACTCCCCTTCTGAGGCCGATTCTGCGGGCTGCCGGGGCCGGCGTCAAATGCCCGCCGTTTACCTCCCCGCTCGACCGGAACGCCCCGGGGCCAGGGGGCGCCGACGCAGGCGCGGGGGTAGGGCGCGCGCATGGCGGGACCCGTGGTGCGCGCGCGCAGGCCGCGGTCCGGCAGCGCGTACCCGATGCCGCGTCATACAATATGCGGATGAATACCCCTGCCCCCGTAGTCCGCCTCAAGAACGCCTGGCGCTCCAGCCACCCGTGGATCTTCCAGAAACTGGTCGAGAAGCCTGTCGTCCGTCCCAAGCCCGGTGCCATCGTCGACGTCGTCGGCGTGGACGGGGAGTGGATCGGCCGTGGCTTCTACAACGGTCATTCGCGCATCGCCGTGCGCATCCTGGAAACCGATCAGGCCGTTCCGGTCGACGCCGGCTGGTTCTCGCGCAAGATCGCCCAGGCGGTCTCGCTGCGTCGCGAGGTACTCAAGCTGGACGAGGTGTCCAACGCCTGGCGCGTGGTGCACAGCGAGGGCGACGGCCTGTCCGGCCTGGTCGTGGACCGCTATGGCGATCTGGTGGTGGTGGAGTTCTTCGCCGCCGGCATGTTCCGCCACCGCGAATGGGTCTATGAGGCGCTGCGCGAGCAGTTCCCGGGCTGCCGTTTCCACAGCTTTGCCGACGAACACGTGCAGAAGCAGGAAAGCTTCGACTTCCACGGCAACACCACCACCGAAGCGTCGGTGATCAGCGAGTACGGGGTGAAGTTCCGCGCCGATCCTGCCGGTGCGCACAAGACCGGTTTCTTCGCCGATCAGCGCGAGAACCGCCAGTGGCTGAGCCAGCAGGTGGAAGGCAAGACCGTGCTGGACCTGTGCTGCAACACCGGCGGCTTTGCGGTGTACGCCGCGGTGCGCGGTGCTGCCGAAGTGGTCGGCATCGACATCGACGAGGACGTGATCGAGATTGCCAAGGGCAACTCGCGCCTCAACAACGTGCGCCCGAAGTTCATCCAGTCCGACATCTTCCCGTGGCTGCGCGATGCGTCCAACCGCGGCGAGCGCTACGACGTGGTCATCCTCGACCCGGCCAAGATGACGCGTGACCGCGACCAGGTGATCACCGCGCTGAAGAAGTACCTGGACATGAACAAGCTGGCCCTTGGCGTGGTCAAGCCCGGCGGCCTGCTGGCCACGTTCTCGTGCACCGGCCTGGTGGCCGAGGACCAGTTCCTGGACATGCTGCGCCGCGCCGCGTTCTACGCCGGCCGCACCATCCAGATCCTGAAGGTATCCGGCGCCGGCCCGGATCATCCGTTCATGGCCCACGTGCAGGAATCGCGCTACCTCAAGGCGGTGTTCTGCCGCGTGCTGGACTGACAGCACCGTGCGTGCCGACCGGCGGTCGGCACCTGGCGGGCTGTGTGCGTGCCGACCAACGGTCGGCACCTATCGGGCTTTGTGCGTGCCGACCAACGGTCGGCACCTACAGGGCTGTCTGCCGGCCGACCCAGCGATCGACACGCCTGACGGCGTGCCTGCCGACCGTCTACGGCGTTGGGAACGGGTAGAGCCGAGCCATGCTTGGCTGGCCACGCTCCACGCAGCAGCCGAGCATGGCTCGGCTCTACCGCGTGTCTTCCGACAGCGCTATCGTCCTACGCTTCCCATCACAGGTGAGGCGTCATGACGTTGCGCAGTCTGTCTTTGCTGGTCTCGCTGGCGTTGTGCACGCCGCTGGCCGCCCACGCCATCACGTTCTCCCCGCAGGAACTGGCCAGGGCCGCCACGCTGCAGCAGCGGCTGCTGACCCTGGACAGCCACTTGGATACGCCGGCCAACTTCCACCGCGACGGCTTCGACATCACCCAGCGCCACGACCACAACGCGTTGTCGCAGGTGGACTACCCGCGCATGGTCGAAGGTGCACTCGACGGCGGCTTCTGGGCGATCTACACCGACCAGGGCGACCGCAGCGCGCAGGCGCACCAGCACGACCGCGATGCCGGCCTGCTGCGGCTGATGGACATCCGGCAGATGCTCGCCGCGCACCCGGATACCTTCCAGCTGGCGCTGACCGCGGCCGATGCGGCGAAGATCAAGGCCGCCGGCAAGCGCGTGGTCTACATCAGCATGGAGAACGCCAGCCCGCTGGTGGATGATCCCTCGCTGCTCAGCTTCTACCATCTGGCCGGGTTGCGCCTGCTCAGCACGGTGCACTTCGCCAACAACGAGTTCGCCGATTCGGCCACCRACAAGCACGGTGCCGAGTGGAAGGGCCTGAGCCCGGCCGGCAAGGCACTGGTGGACGAAGCGGTGCGGCTGGGCATCGTCATCGACCAGTCGCATGCCGCCGATGCGGTGTTCGACGACCTGATCGAGCGCATGCCGGTGCCGTTTGTGCTCTCGCACAGCTCGGCCAAGGCGATCTACAACCACCCGCGCAATCTCGATGATGTGCGCCTGAAGCAGCTGGCCAGGGCCGGCGGGGTGATCCAGGTCAACGCCTATGGCGGCTACCTGATCGACACCGGCAAGACCGAGGCGCGGTCGCAGGCCGAGGAGGCGCTGATGCAGCAGCTCGGCGGCGACTACGACGGGATGACCATCGCCCAAGGCGTGGCGCTGAAAAAGGGGCTGGAAGACATCGACGCGCGTTATCCGCTGCGCAAGGCGACGCTGGACGACTTCTTCGCCCACTTCGAGCACATCCTGGAGGTGGTTGGCCCCGAACACGTGGGCATCGGCCTGGACTGGGACGGCGGCGGTGGCCTGGCCGACCTGCCCGACGTGAGCCAGTTGCCCAAGATCACCGCCTGGCTGCTGCGCAAGGGCTACAGCGAAAAGCAGATTGCCGGTATCTGGGGCGGCAACCTGCTGCGGGTGATGCAGCAGGCGCAGGATCACGCCGCCAAAATCGCCGCGGCCGCAAAACCCTGAACACCGGCGGCGCCCCCGGCGTTCGCCTCAAGCGGCAGTCGGTGGGTCGGGCGCTGGGTTCCCATGCCCTTTCCGGCGAATGTCCTCCGGCGTCGGCCYGCGGCCGCCCCCTCCCCCTTTATTTCGCCTCCAAGGGCATGGGA
>NZ_JBFULO010000089.1:0-12140 GCF_054049855.1 Stenotrophomonas sp. P5_B8
ACCGTATCTCCAATGACTGACCTCTCCGCGGACCTCGCCATGAATGATCTCTCCAACGCCGTGCCGATGCAGCGCATCGTGGTGCCGGCCTCGCATCAAAGCCTGCAGACCCCGGCGCCGATCAAGCTGGCCGCGCGTGGACTGGACTTTTACTACGACAAGTTCCACGCACTGAAGAACATCGCGTTGGAAATCCCGGAAAAGCGCGTCACCGCGCTGATCGGCCCGTCYGGCTGCGGCAAGTCCACCCTGCTGCGCATCTTCAACCGCATCTACGCGCTGTACCCGAAGATGGAAGCGCGCGGCGAGGTGCTGCTGGACGGGGAGAACATCCTCTCGCCCAAGTACCCGATGAACCGCCTGCGCAGCAAGGTCGGCATGGTGTTCCAGAAGCCGGTGCCGTTCCCGATGACCATCTTCGAGAACGTCGCCTACGGCATCCGCCACCACGAAAAGCTGTCCAAGGCCGACATGACCGTGCGCGTCGAACAGGCACTGCGCCAGGGCGCGCTGTGGGACGAGGTCAAGGACAAGCTCAACCAGAGCGCGCTGGGCCTGTCGGGTGGCCAGCAGCAGCGCCTGTGCATCGCCCGCGCCGTGGCCCTGCGCCCGGACGTGCTGCTGCTCGACGAGCCGACCTCGGCGCTGGACCCGATCTCCACCAGCCGCATCGAGCAGCTGGTCGAAGAGCTCAAGCACGATTACACCATCGTCATCGTCACCCACAACATGCAGCAGGCCGCGCGCGTGTCCGACTACACCGCCTTCATGTACCTGGGCGACCTGATCGAACACGACCGCACCGAAGTGATCTTCTCGCAGCCCAACAAGCAGCAGACCGAAGACTACATCACCGGCCGCTTCGGCTGATCCCGGCCCGCCCACGAACCTCTGGATAGAACCGCATGAGCATTCCCAACGACCACATCGTCAAGAGCTACGACGAAGAGCAGCAACGCCTGGTGGCCGAGATCGTGCGCATGGGCGAGATGGCCGTCGCCCAGCTCGAGGCGTCCATGGACGTCATCGAGAAGCGCGACGACCACGCCGCCCATCGCATCATCGCCAACGATGAAGCGATCGACGCACTGGAACAGCAGATCAGCCACGACGTGATGCGCCTGGCGCTGCGTGGCCCGATGGCCCGCGACCTGCGCGAGATCCTCGCCGGCCTGCGCATCCCGGCCGATATCGAGCGTATCGGCGACTACGCCGCCAACGTGGCCAAGCGCTCGATCGCGCTGAGCAAGGTGCCGCCGCTGCCGCAGATCGAAGGCCTGCGCTCGCTTGGCCGGCTGGCCGCCGAGCAGGTTCGCCGCGCCATCCAGGCCTACCGCGACAACGACGCCGCCGCTGCCCTGACGCTGCGCGATGACGACGCGCGCCTGGACGCGCAGTACACCGCGCTGTTCCGCGAGCTGCTGACCTACATGATGGAAGACCCGCGCAACATCACCCCGTGCACGCACCTGCTGTTCATGGCCAAGAACCTGGAGCGGGTGGGCGACCATGCCACCAACATCGCCGAGAACGTCTGGTTCCTGGTGCACGGCGAGCAGGTCCTTCCGCCGCGCGAAAAGCGCGACGAAACCAGCAGCACCGATCACGTCTGAGTTCTCCCGCTGCAACAACAGCAAAAGCCGCTGCCTTCGGGTGGCGGCTTTTTTTGTCTTTCTCCCCTATGCGGAGCAAGCAGAAGCGTGCTTTGACCCTGTCCGGGCGCGGCAGTCGGTGGATCGGGCGCTGGGCAAAATATAGGAGGAGGCCGCCACGCGGCCAGGGGACATTTGCGCCAGGGGCCTGCCGGCCGCCACGGGGCTCTCACGCGCGCGACAGACCCGAGCGAAGACACAGCCCGATGCACACGTCGCGGGCACTGCCCGTCCGCACCCGTAGCATCGTCCTCAGGCTGCGACGGCCCTTGCACCAAGATGTTCCCCTCCGATGGGAGAAGCACCTTTATGKGTCTTTCTCCCGTCCAGATGGCAAGCATGGAGCGCGCCCTGCACCTTCCCGCCAGAGTCTTTGGAACAGCACGGTTCCCCGCCGGGGGAGAACAACCTTGTTTCTCGCGGAAGGCAGAATGCTGCTGGTGGTCCCTTCAGCGCGTGCCGGTTCACGGGCGGCATCGCAGGCTGCGCCTTCCGCAACAAATTGTATTCACCGATTGTTGAACTGCATGGGAGGATTCGTTGAGGGTTCGCAGGACATGATCCATCCAGGCGCTGCACCTGCGGCTCCATTCCGGGCCACTGGCTCACCACCAAAGGAGTTCCGTTTCGATGACCAAATCCACCCGTTCGATGTCCCTGCTGGCCGCCACCGCGTTGGCCGCTGGCCTGGGCGCCACTGCATCAGCGTCCGCGTTGAGCATGACCGACCTGGCCCAGGGCTACCTCGTTGCCGGCCAGGCCGCGACCAAGGCCGCCGAAGGAAAGTGCGGTGAAGGCAAGTGTGGCGCCCATGGCGACAAGACCGGCACCCAGGCCGCTGACAAAACGGCCACCGTAACCGGCGCCAAGGCCGCCGAAGGCAAGTGCGGCGCCGACAAGGGCAAGGGCACCGAGGCCGAGGCCAAGACCAAGGCCGCCGGCGACAAGAAGGCCGCGGAAGGCAAGTGCGGCGAAGGCAAGTGCGGTGCCAAGCACTGACCCCATCGCCCCGGGCATGCACCGGTCGCCGCTGCCTGCGGCGGCGACCGGGCTGGGCCTGCGCCGCGCACTGCTGCAGACCCTGCGTGATGCCCCGGCCGGCGACCTCGACTTCCTCGAATGCGCCCCGGAAAACTGGATTGGCGTGGGCGGCCCTGCCGGGGAGGCCCTGGCCGACCTCGCCCAGCGCTACCCGCTGAGCTGCCACGGCCTGTCCCTGTCGCTGGGCAGCACCGCGCCGCTGGACACCCGATTGCTTGCACAGGTGGGCCGGTTCCTCGACCAGCACCGGGTACCGCTTTACAGCGAGCACCTCAGCTACTGCAGCGACGATGGCCACCTTTACGACCTGCTGCCCATCCCCTTCACTGACGAAGCCGTGCACCACACCGCCGCACGCATCGCCCGCGTGCAGGATGTCCTGGGCCGGCGCATCGCGGTGGAAAACGTCTCCTATTACCTGGCACCGGAACCGGCCATGGACGAACTGGCCTTCACCAACGCCGTGCTGGCCGAAGCCAATTGCGACCTGCTGCTGGACGTCAACAACGTCTACGTCAACGCCTGCAACCATGGCTACGACGCCGACGCGTTCATCGCCGGCCTGCCCGCCGAGCGCATCGTCTGCCTGCACGTGGCCGGCCACCTGGACGAAGCTGCGGACCTCAAGATAGACACCCACGGCAGCGCCGTGATCGATCCGGTCTGGGACCTGCTGGCCCGCACCTACGCGCGCATCGGTGCACGCCCCACCCTGCTCGAACGCGATTTCAACTTTCCGCCCTACCCCGAACTGCGCGACGAATTGCGCACCATCCGCCAGCTGATGGCCGCGCACGCAGGAGCCCACCATGAGTGACGCACCGGCCCGCCTGCACGCCCAACAGCGGGCACTCACCACCCACCTGCGCGACCCGGCACAGGTGGCTCCGCCCGCCGGGCTGGACGCACGGCGCTTGGCGGTCTACCGGCGGTTGGTGTTCAACAACCTGCTGGGCCTGCTGGGCACCGGCTTTCCGGTCTGCGTGCAGCTGCTGGGCGATCCCGAGTGGACCGTGCTGGTAAGGCGCTTCGTGGCCGAACACCGCGCGCAGACCCCGCTGTTTACTGAACTGGCCGCCGAGTTCGTGCAGTGGCTGCAGGTCCAGCCGACGCTGCCACACCCGGCGCTGGCCGAACTGGCGCACTACGAGTGGGTGGAAACCGCGTTGTACCAGCTCGATGCCCAGCCGCTGCCGGCCACGCCCGGGCTGGACCCGATGCACGTCCCCCTGCTGCGCTCGCCGTTGGCGTGGCCGCTGCTGTACCACTGGCCGGTGCACCGGCTGGGCAGCGACGACGCTCCCCACACACCAGGTGACGACCCCACCGGGCTGCTGGTGCGGCGTGACCCGGATGGGCAGGTGCGTTTTGCGACCATCAGCCCGATGGCCGCGCACTTGCTGGAACAGATCGGCCAGCAGCCCGGCCATGCCGGCACGTGGCACCTGCAGCAACTTGCACGCGCCCACGGCCTGCCCGCCGATGCGCTGCTCGCCCCCGGGTCAGCATTGCTGCACCAGTTCCAGGACAGCGGCGTGATCGGCCCGGCCCCTCCCGCTTCTTGATCCCCCAACCAAGGATTCCGTTGATGAAGACACCGTATCTGGCCGCCCTGCGCGGCCGGCTGGACCCGCTCGGCCCGTGGATTGCCCCGCTTGGCCTGCGCCTTCTGCTGGCTTGGGAGTATTTCGAATCCGGCCGCGAGAAACTGCACGGCAGCAACTGGTTCGGCGAGCTGCAGCAGGCGTTCCCGTTTCCCTTCGACCAGGTACCGGCCAGCGTCAACTGGCAGCTGGCCACGTGGTTCGAACTGGTGGGCGCGGCCTGCCTGCTGGTCGGCCTGGGCACGCGCATGGCCGCCAGCAGCCTGCTGGTTCTGACCGTGGTGGCCACCGCCGCCGTGCATTGGCCCATGCACTGGGACGGGCTGGGCGAGTTGGCCATGGGTTATGCCATTACCGACCAGGGCTTTGGCAACTTCAAGCTGCCCGTATTGTTTATGGCCATGCTGCTGCCGCTGGTCCTGCAAGGGGCCGGCCCGCTGAGCCTGGACCGGTTGCTGCAGCGCTGTTTGGCACGCACGCCTTCGCTGGCCTGAGCGCGGGAGGCGTACAGTCCCCCTCTGCTAGAATCGCCGCATGACAGATGCCGCCTTGCCCCCCACCGCCGYTCCGGCGCCTGCTGCCCCGGCAGTGAACCTGGCCATGTCCCAGCGCTTCCGCGGCTTCCTGCCGGTAGTGATCGACGTGGAGACCGGTGGCTTCGACTGCAACCGTAATGCGCTGCTCGAAATCGCCGCCGTGCCGATCGAAATGGACGACAACGGCCTGCTCTACCCCGGCCAGACCGCCAGCGCCCACGTGATTCCGGCCGAAGGGCTCGAGATCGACCCGAAGTCGCTGGAGATCACCGGCATCATCCTGGACCACCCGTTCCGCCTGGCCAAGTCTGAAAAGGACGCGCTGGACCACATCTTCGCCCCGGTCCGCGCGGCAGTGAAGAAATACGGCTGCCAGCGCGCGATCCTGGTCGGCCACAACGCGCACTTCGACCTCGGCTTCGTCAATGCCGCGGTCAACCGCGTGGGCCACAAGCGCAACCCGTTCCATCCCTTCAGCGTGTTCGACACGGTCACCATGGCCGGCATCGCCTATGGCCAGACCGTGCTCGCGCGTGCGGCCGCCGCCGCAGGCCTGGGCTGGGACGCCGACGAGGCACACAGCGCGGTGTACGACACCGAGCAGACCGCCAAGCTGTTTTGCACCATCGCCAACGCGTGGCCGCGACCGTAGAGCCGACCGTTGGTCGGCTGCTCTCAAGCGCGGCACATACCCCCCGAAGGTAGAGCCGACCGTTAGTCGGCTGCTCTCAAGCGCCAGCCGCCTGCACACCACCCATCGCGTGCAGCCGACCAACGGTCGGCTCTACCGAGGTATCGATCATCGCGTGCAGCCGACCAACGGTCGGCTCTACCGATGTGTCGATCATCGCGTGCAGCCGACCAACGGTCGGCTCTACCGATGTATCGATCATCGCGTGCAGCCGACCAACGGTCGGCTCTACCGGGGTATCGATCATCGCGTGCAGCCGACCGACGGTCGGCTCTACCGGGGTGTCGATCATCGCGTGCAGCCGACCAACGGTCGGCTCTACCGGGTGTCGATCATCGCGCGCAGCCGGCCAACGGTCGGCTCTACCCGATCGCGGTGCGGTCGCGCCCCTCGCTCTTGGCCCGGTACAACGCGCGATCGGCGCGCTGATACAGCAGCATCGGGGTGCGGTCGGCCGCATCCAGCTCGACCAGGCCGGCACTGAAGGTCACCTTCAGGCCGGGCACGCCGGCCCAGTCCGGATGGTCATGGAACAGCCCGCGCAGGCGTGCGCAGACCTGCGCCGCTTCGGCCAGCCGGGTGTCATTGAGCAGCAGGGTGAACTCTTCGCCGCCGGTACGCGCCGGCATGTCCGAGTCGCGGCAGGCCGAGGCGATCACCCGCGCCACTTCCACCAGCACCAGGTCGCCGACGCTGTGGCTGTGCTGGTCGTTGACCTCCTTGAAGTGGTCGATGTCCAGGACCACCAGGCACAACGGATGGCCGCTGCGCTGGGAGCGGGCGAAATCGCGCGCCAGCGCTTCGTCGAACGCGCGCCGGTTGGGCAGCCCGGTCAACGCATCCTCGCGCGCCTGCCGCCCGAACTGCTCGGCCTGCACCGCCAGCCGGTCGGCCAGCTCGGTTTTTTCCTGGTTCAAGGCCTGCAGGTTGACCGTCTGCGCCTGCAGGTCGCGCGTGGCCTCGTCGACCATCCGCGCCAGGCGGATGTTGCTGGCCTTGTAGCGGTTGATCAGATAGCGGTACAGCGCGATCAGCCCGGCCACCAACAGCAGCACGCCGATCAGCTGCACCGTGCGCCGCTGCCACAGGAACGGTTCAACGGTGAACTCCCATACCGCCTCGCTGTCGCTCCAGCTGCCGCCGGGATGCGCCGCGGACACGTGCAGGGTGTAGTTGCCCGGCGGCAGGCCGACGAATTCGACGCTGCGCTGCTGGCCGCGTTCGATCCAGCCATTGTCCAGCCCGGTCAGCTTGGTGCGGTAACGGATCCGCTCGGACATCAGGTAGCTCAGGCCCACATAGCTCACGCTGAGTCGACGCCCGCCAGGGATGCTGTTGTGGTCGCTGCCCTGCCAGTGCAGCGGCTTGCCATCGACCAGTACGTTCTCGATCACCGCCGGGGGTGCCAGCCGCTCGCGGAAGCGCTGCAGACGCAGCGGGTCGACGGTGCTCAGGCCGCCGGCGGTGACCACCCAGAACGTGCCGTCCTGGCGCAGGATCGCCGACGGCCCGGAGCTGCCGTTGGCCTGCGAGTTGGCCATGCCATCGATCTCGTTGTAATGCTCGACCTCGATCCGCTGGGCACGGCCATCGGCGACCTGGTTGAGCATGTCCATGTCGGTGCGCAGGACCCCGCGGTTGCTGCTGATCCAGACGTTGCCGACCCGGTCGGGCACCAGTTGGAACACCGTGTCCACCGGCATGCCCTGCTCCAACCCGACCCGCGCCAGCGTGCCGTCCTCCCAGCGGTACAGGCCACGGTCGCTGCTGATCCACATCGCATCGTCGATCTGCTGGAAGCCGAACACGCTGCGGCCACCGCCCAGCGGGGCCAGGTCGATGCTCTGCACGCGATCACCGCGCAGCACCTTGATCCCTTCGATGGTGCCGATCCACAACGCGCCATCGGCGTCGTGTGTCATCGCAGTGATCAGCCCACCGGGCATTCCGGGCATGTCGGGCACGTGCACGCCGTTGCCGTCGATCCGCACCACACCCTTCTGGGTGCCGGCCCACACCGCGCCGGCGCGGTCCACGCTCATCGCGCGGATGTTGCCGCCCGGCAGCCCGTCGGCGGCGCCGTAGATCCGCCGCGTGCGGCCCTGTGCATCCAGCCGGAACACGCCATCGCCGAAGGTGCCTACCCACAGGTCGCCGTCATGGTCCTGGGCCAGGCTCAGCACCGAAGGCGTCTTTCCGCCGCTGTTGTGCAATGCAACCGGTACGAACCGGCCCTGCGCATCGCGACGGTCCAGGCCGTTGGCGCTGCCGATCCACAGTTGCCGATTCTGGTCTTCCAGCACCGTGCGTACGTAATCGCCACTGAGTCCATCGCGCTCGGTGAAGCTGCTGAACAAGGTTTCGCGCAGGCGGTACAAACCGCCGTTGGCGCCCACCCAGATGCTGCCCTCGGCATCTTCGCGCAGGCTCACCACCCGTCCGCCCGGCAGCGACAACCCGTTCGGCAGGCGCTCCAGCCCGTGCCGCGACAAACGCAGCAGTCCCTGGTTCTCGGTACCCAGCCACAGGTCGCCATGCCGGTCCTGCAGCATCGCGGTGATATGCATCACCCCGGGCAGGCGGTGCTGCAACTGCGGCAGCCCATCCTGCATGCGGTAGACGCGCTCGCCGGCGACGATCCACATCACCCCGTCCGGGGCGCGGTATGGCCAGACCAGGCCACGGCCCAGCCCGAAACTCTCCGGCGCGCGCCGCAGCACGCCGTCGTTGTCGCGCACCACCAGCCCGTCCAGCGTGCCCACCCAGACCCGGTCCTGCGCGTCCACCACCAGCTTGGTGAAGCTCATCGCCATCGGCACGTCGGCCGGCGGCTTCTGGTACTGGAAGGTCCCGTCCGGGCCGAGGCTGCCGATGCCCTGGCCTTCATACAGCAGCCACAGCCGCCCATGGCTGTCCATCTGCATCGCCTGGATCAGCACCTCCGGCGCGCCCGGTGCGTGTTCGAACACCTGCCAGCGTCCATCCGCGCCACGCCGGGTGACGTTGCCGCGCGAGTCGCTGATCCACAGCGCACCGGCACGGTCGACGAACAGCGCGCCAACACCGTTGTCGCGCAGGCCCGGCTTGGTGCTGCGGTCGAACACGGTGAAATCCAGCCCGTTGTAGCGCACCAGGCCTTCCCAGGTGGCGAACCACAAATGCCCTTCCGGGGTCTGGGCGATGTCGCGCAGCGAGTTGTGCGGCAGGCCGTTGCGCGAGGTCCACACATCGGTGGCGTAATCGCGCAGCGGCGGCGGGCCGTCCTGCGCCGACAGCGGCCACGGCAGTGCGCAGCACAGGCACAGCCACAACAGGGCTGCGCCGAGACGCCGATGGACACTGCGTTGTACCGGCCGCCACCGGCTACCGCACCCCGCTTGGCTCATCCGTTAGGACCAGCCAGGAAACGGGCGGGAGGCCGTGCGACGGGCGGCGGTGCACTGGACTTGCAACCGACGGGGAAAGGCGCGCTCATGCGAAAGTAAGCGGGTGGGGTTGCCCATAGTAGGCAAAACCACGCCGCTTTGTGTCGAGAGCGCTCAGGCAGGACGGCTGCCCGCCGCGCGCAGGCTCGCCGGCCACTCCACCACCGCCTCCAGCCCGCCCAGCGGATGGTTGCGCAGCGCCAGCCGCGCGCCATCCTTTTCGGCCAGCGCCCGCGCGATGGTCAGGCCTAGGCCGGCGCCGCCGGTTTCGCGCGAGCGCGAGGTCTCCAGCCGCACGAACGGGTCGAACACCGCCTCCAGCTCGTCGTCTGCCAGGCCGGGTCCCCGGTCGCGGATGCGCACCACCACCTTGTCCGCGTCCTGCTCCACGCTGACCCGCGCCGACTGGCCGTAGGTCACCGCGTTGTCCACCAGGTTGGAAAACAGCCGATGCATAGCCAGCGGCCGCAGCATCAACACCGCGCCGCTGGGCTCGTCGAAACGCACGTCGGCGCCGGCTTCCACGGCGTCTTCGACGATGCTCTCCAGCAGCGAATCCAGGTCCAGCGCTGCACGTTGCTCGGCACTTTCGGCACTGCGCGCCAGCTCCAGGCCCTCGCGGATCAGCGCCTGCATCGCGGCCAGGTCGCCGATCAGGCGCTCGCGCAGGGCGTCATCGGTGACGTTCTCCAGGCGCAGGCGCAGCCGGGTGACCGGCGTCTGCAGGTCGTGGGTGATCGCCGCCAACATCTGGGTGCGCTCGCCGAGGTGCCGCTGCAGGCGTTTCTGCATCGCGTTGAAAGCTTCGGCGGCGCGCTTGACCTCCAGTGGCCCGGTCACCGGCATCGGCGCGCCCTGCAGGTCGTCGCCCAGCGCGGCGGCCGCCGAGGCAAGCCGCTGCAATGGCGCACTGGCCATCCGCGCAACCACGTAGGCCAGCACCGCGATGGCCATCACCAGCAGGGTCAGGAACAGCGGGTCCACCGCCAGGATGCCGTTGTGCGCCACCGCCGGCGAGTCCAGCGCCAGCTGCAGCGGCGTGCCATCGCTCAGGCGCAGCGCCACCATCCGGCACTTGGGCGGGATGAAGGCCGGATCGCGCTCGCGCGGTGGGCCGTTGCGCGGTTTCTTCGGGTGCGGCAGTTCGGGCAGACGCGGCAGGCACGAACGGAACGAGGTAAAGGCGACCTGGCTGCTCGACACCGGCCCCGGCCGGTCATCCAGGACCTCCATCAGCGCGGCATCCGGCGGACCTACCCGTGCGCCCGGCGGCAGCCGCCGCACGCTCGGACCACCGCTGTCGAGCAGGCGATCGCGCAGCTCGGGATTGCCATCGAGCATGTTGACGAAGCCCTGCAGGCGGTCGGCGATGCGGTTGAGATTCTGCCGCTCGAACTCCTGCTGGCGCTTGGCGCTGGCCAGCATGGTCGCGCCGATCGCCGCCACGCTCATGCCCAGCAGCAGGATCAGGAACAGGCGCCCGACCATCGAGGCGAAGAACCGACCCAGGCGTTTCATTCCAGGGTAACTGCCGTGGCCAGCACATAGCCTTCGTTGCGCACGGTCTTGATCAGCCCATCGCTGCCACCGTCATCGGCCAGCTTGTTGCGCAGCCGGCTGACCTGCAGGTCGATCGCCCGATCCTGCGATTCATAGCTGCGGCCACTGCTCAGCGCCACCAGCTGTTCGCGCGACAGGACCTTGTTGGCATGCCCGACAAACACCCGCAGCAAGCGGAACTCCGCCCCGGACAGCACCACCACGCGGCCATCGGGATCGAGCAGGTGGCGATGCTCCAGGTCGAAGATCCACTGCGAGAAGCGTGCCCGGCGAATCGCCAGCGGCTCCAGATTGGCCGGCAGCGCTTCGGTACGGCGCAGCACGTTGCGGATGCGCGCCAGCAGCTCGCGCGGCTCGAACGGCTTGCCGAGGTAATCGTCGGCGCCCATCTCCAGGCCCAGCACGCGGTCGATCGGCTCGCTGCGTGCGGTGAGCATGATCACCGGCGTGCTCGACCGCGCGCGCAGATCGCGACACAGGGTCAGGCCATCTTCGCGTGGCAGGTTGAGGTCGAGYACGATCAGGTCCACGTGCTCGCGCTCGAGGACCTGGCGCATGGCCTGGCCATCGCTGGCGGTACTGACCTGGTAGCCGGCGCGGCCAAGTTGTTCGGCCAACAGCTGGCGGATGTCGTGGTCGTCGTCGACGATCAGCAGTCGATGCATCGGATTGGGAGTCTCCATGCGGCCATGATCCCCTGTCGGGAGCTGAACCGCATCCAGTGGTTTGCGTACGCATGTTTCAAAGCAGGCAACAGACACACGGCGACATACAAAAGCAGGCCTTTGGTTACGCCCCGACACAGGGCGAGTGTTGAGCCGCACGGGTGCGGTCTTCACAATGCTGACAACGCCGCATCCCGGCCTGCCGAGTAGACGATCATCGTGAAGCCCCGCCTGCCCATCACCCGTCGCGGCCGCGTGCTGCTGTTGATCGCCGTTGTCGTCGTGCTGGCTGCGATTGTCGCATGGTACCTGCGCAAGCCGACCGCCCCGACCCTGGCCACCACCCCGGTCGGCCGTGGCGACATCGAGCAGACGGTAGAGGCCACCGGGGTGATCGATGCCTACAAGCTGGTCAGCGTGGGCGCGCAGGCCTCCGGCCAGATCAAATCGCTGCGGGTGCAGCTGGGCGATACGGTCAAACAAGGCGACCTGATCGCCGAGATCGATGCCACCACCCAGCAGAACCAGGTGCTCAACGCCGAGGCCACGCTGGACCAGGTCAAGGCGCAGCGCGCGGTGCAGCAGGCCAGCCTGCGCGAGGCCGAGCTKGAATTCGCGCGGCAGCAGCAGATGCTGGCCGCCGAAGCGACCTCGCGGGCCGAATACGACGCCGCCGACGCCAAGCTGAAAACCGCCCGCGCGCAGATCCAGTCCTACGATGCGCAGATCAAGGGCAGCGAAACCGAGCTGGGCACCGCCCGCGCCAACCTGGCCTACACCCGCATCACCGCGCCGATGGACGGCACCGTGGTGGCGGTGGTCGCCGAAGAGGGCCGCACCGTCAACGCCAACCAGACCGCACCGACCATCGTGATGCTGGCGCGGCTGGACCTGGTCACAGTCAACGCCGAAGTTTCCGAAGCCGACGTGGTCAAGATCAAGGCCGGCATGCCGGTGTACTTCACC
>NZ_JBFULO010000090.1:0-12010 GCF_054049855.1 Stenotrophomonas sp. P5_B8
CACGGATGCCAATCGGCATGGTGCAGAGCCGGCCAGCGGCCGGCACTACCGGTCAATCGGTCAATCGGTCAATCGGTCAACCGGTCAACCGGTCAATCGATCAATCGGCCTGACGGCTGGCGCGCACGCGCCGCGCCACTTCGCTGCTGATCGCGATCACCGCGGTCAGCGCGGCCATCGACAGGAACTGCAGGCGGGTGTGCGATTCGGACAGCAGCAGGCCGAAGATCAGCGCCAGCACGCCCAGGCCGATCACGGTCAGATAGGGGTAGCCGGCCATGCGGAACGGCAGGCGGGTGCCATCGCGATTGGCGCGATGCCGCAGGATCAGCTGCGACAGCAGCGAGATCGTCCACACCAGCAGGCAGGTGGACCCCACGATGTTGAGCAGCACCGGCAGCACCCTGTCCGGAAACAGCAGCTCCATCACGGTGGCGGCAAAGCCGAACAGCACGCTGGCCAGCACCGCGATGATCGGCACCTGGCGCGGGTCGGCCCAGCCGAGCACGGCCGGTGCCTCCTGGCGCTGGGCCAGCGAATACATCATGCGTGAGGCGCCATAGAGGTTGGCATTGAGCGCCGACAGCAGCGCGATCACCGCGATCAGCGTGATCGCCGTGGCCGCACCGGGGATGTTGGCCACCTGCAGCACCGCGGCGAACGGCGACTTCAGCGCCTCGCTGGTCCACGGCACCACGGCGATGATCACGCTCAGCGAGCCGATGTAGAACACCAGGATGCGCCAGGCCACGGTACGGATGGCCCGCGCGATGCTGCGCTCGGGGTCTTCGGTTTCCGCTGCGGCCACCGCCACGATCTCGGTGCCCCCGAAAGCGAACACCACCACCAGCAGCGCCGCGCCCACGCCAGCCAGCCCCTTGGGCGCGAAGCCGCCATGCCCGGTGAAGTTGGACAGGCCCGGCGAGGCGACGTCCGGCAGCCAGCCCAGCAGCAGCGCGATGCCGATCAGGATGAAGGCGACGATCGCCACCACCTTGAGGATCGCGAACCAGAATTCGAACTCACCGAAGTTCTTTACCCCGAGCAGGTTGATCGCGGTGAAGAACAGCATGAAGGCCAGCGCGGCCATCGGCACCGGCACCGCCGGCCAGACGGTGGCCAGCAAACCGGCCGCACCCACCGCCTCGGCCGCGATGACAATGACCAACTGCACCCACCACAGCCAGCCCACCGTGGCCCCGGCGGTGGCGCCCATGGCATCGGCGGCGTACACCGAAAACGCGCCGCTGGTCGGCTTGGCCGCGGCCATTTCGCCGAGCGCGTTCATCACGATGATCACCAGCGCACCGGCGACCAGATAAGACATCAGCACCGCCGGGCCGGCGGCCTGCACGCCCACGCCCGACCCCAGGAACAGGCCGGCGCCGATGGCGCTGCCCAGGCCCATCATGATCAGCTGGCGGGGTTTGAGCGCGTGGCCCAGTCGGGTGTCGGCAGGCGCGGCGGCAGGCGTCGGAGTCTGGGATGCGGGCATCGGAATCGCAGGCGGGCAACAGGTGCGACACGATACCCTGTCCAGCCGGCCGGCGGGATAGGCCACAAGGCCCGCCCCGGCTCAGGTTTCGGCGCGCTCGCCGATCTGCGCCCGGTAGCCGCGCGGGGACACCCCGACCTCGGCCTTGAACTTGCGGGTGAACGCGCTCTGGTCGGTGAAGCCGCAGGCCTGGCCGATGCTGGCGATGCTGTCCGGCCCGTGCAGCAGGTGCACCGCCATCTGGATGCGCAGGCGGGTCAGCACCTGCTGTGGGGTCATCTGGAACACCTTGCGGAAGGTACGCTCCAGTTTGGACAGCGAGAACCCGGTGATGTCCAGCAGGGTCTGCATGCGCACGTTCTCGGCGTAATGCGCGTTCAGATGCGCCAGCGCCAGCCGCAGCTGCTCGTACTGGGTGCCCAGGCTGTCTTTCTGACCCAGGTCGCGCGAGATGCCGATCAGGCCCCTGATCTGCCCGTCCACCAGCAGCGGGCGCTTGCAGGTCAGGCACCAACCCGGCTCGCGGTTGGCGAACAGATGCAGCTCCATCAGGTTTTCGATCACCTTGCCGGCCAGGACCTGCYCGTCCTGGGTGGCGTAGTCGGCGCCCAGCCCGGTCGGGTAGATCTCCGCGGCGGTACGCCCGATCACCTCCTTGCGCGACTTCAGCCCGAGCCGGCGCAGCATGGTCTGGTTGATGTGCGTATAGCGCCCGTCGCGGTCCTTCATGAAGAACAGCACGTCGGGGATCGCATCGAACAGGGCTTCGATGTCGGCAGGTTCAACGCGCATGCGAGGGCGGGCGGCAGGAGGACACGCCGCCAAGGATACGCGCCCTGCCGCGCCCACCCAACGCCGCATGTGAAGCGCGGGTGCATGCAGCGCCCGAATTGAGCACCGGCGATTAACGGCGGCCGCGCCAGTGTTGGGCATTGCCTTCCCGCCAGCCCGGAGCCACCCATGGCCGCCAGCAAGCCCCGCACCAAGAACACCCCTCCTCCCGCCGACAGCCGTGGCGAAGGCGACGAACTGCACCAGCACGCCGGTGGCGGCCATCCCGCGCTGACCACCAACCAGGGCATCCCGGTCGGCGACAACCAGAACTCGCTGCGCGCCACCCCGCGTGGGCCCACGCTGCTGGAAGACTTCATCCTGCGCGAGAAGATCACCCACTTCGACCATGAGCGCATCCCCGAGCGCATCGTGCACGCCCGTGGCAGTGCCGCGCACGGCTACTTCGAACTGACTCGTTCGCTGCAGGAATTCACCCGCGCGCGCGTGCTCACCGAGGTTGGCGTGCGTACGCCGGTGTTCACCCGTTTCTCGACCGTGGCCGGCGGTGCCGGATCCGTGGATACCCCGCGCGATGTGCGCGGCTTCGCCGTCAAGTTCTACACCCGCGAAGGCAACTGGGATCTGGTGGGCAACAACATCCCGGTGTTCTTCATCCAGGATGCGATCAAGTTCCCCGACCTGATCCACGCGGTGAAGATGGAACCGGACCGCGCCTTCCCGCAGGCGGCCAGCGCGCATGACACCTTCTGGGATTTCATCTCGCTGATGCCCGAGTCGATGCACATGATCATGTGGGCGATGAGCGACCGCGCGATTCCGCGCTCGCTGCGGATGATCGAGGGCTTCGGCATCCACAGCTTCCGCCTGCTCAACGAGGAAGGCGAATCGACCTTCGTCAAATTCCATTGGCGGCCGAAGCTGGGCATCCAGTCCACGGTGTGGGACGAGGCGGTCAAGCTGCAGGGTGCCGACAATGACTTCCACCGTCGCGACCTGTTCGAAGCGATCACCGCCGGCGACTTCCCCGAATGGGAGCTGGCGGTGCAGCTGTTCAGCGAGGCAGACGCCGAGGCTTTCCCGTTCGATCACCTGGACCCGACCAAGATCATTCCCGAGTCGCTGGTGCCGCTGACGGTGATCGGGCGGATGGTGCTGGACCGCTGGCCGGACAACTTCTTCGCCGAGACCGAGCAGGTGGCCTACTGCCCCGCCAACGTGCCGCCGGGCATCGACTTCAGCAACGATCCGCTGCTGCAGGGGCGCCTGTTCTCCTACCTGGATACCCAGCTCAGTCGCCTGGGCGGGCCCAACTTCCACCAGATCCCGGTCAATGCGCCCAAGTGCCCGTTCGCCAACCATCAGCGCGATGGGCACATGCAGATGGGCATCCCGAAGGGGCGCGTCGCCTACGATCCGAGTTCGCTGCAGGATGACAGCCCGCGCGAAGTGGTCGATGGTTTCCCCAGCCACGCCACCGCGCCCGATGACGGGGTGAAGGGGCGCGTGCGGGCCGAGAGCTTCGCCGATCACTACAGCCAGGCGCGCATGTTCTTCCGCAGCCTGGAAGCACCCGAGCAGGCGCATCTGGCGTCGGCGCTGGTGTTTGAGCTGTCCAAGGTGGAAACGGTCAAGGTGCGCGAGCGCACGGTGAGCCACCTGCGCAACATCGACGAGTCGCTGGCCAAGCGCGTGGCCGCGGGACTTGCGATGCCGGCCCTGCCCGAGCCTGCGCCGACGGCCACGCCTGCACAGGATTTCCCGAAGGCGCAGGAAGTGCGCGTGATCGGCCGCACCAAGGACCTGCTCAAGGGCCGCTGCATCGGCATCCTGTTCGACGAGGGCTCCGATGCAGGCTTGATCAGCAACCTGCGCAAGGCTGCCGACAAGGCCGGTGCCAAGGTCAAGCTGGTCGCGCCGAAGATCGGCGGCGGCAAACTCAGCGACGGCAAGGTGCTTGCCGCAGATGGGCAGCTCGCCGGTACGCCGTCGGTGGTGTTCGATGCGGTGGCCGTGGTGCTCAGCAACGAGGCGGCCAAGCGCCTGCAGAAGGAATCGGCAGCGGTGGATTTCGTGGCCGACGCCTGGGCCCACCTGAAGGCGATTGCCGCCGATGAGGGCGCGCAGGCGCTGCTCAAGGCCGCGCGCGTGGGCAACGATGCGGGCGTGGTGGAAGCCGAGGACGCCAAGGGCTTCCTTGCGGCGGCGGCGACGCGGCAGTGGGCGCGGGAGCCGAAGGTGCGCACGCTGGCTTGATTCTCTTCCATCCCCACAGGAGACATCCCCATGCCGCGTGGTGACAAATCCAGCTACACCGACAAGCAGAAGCGCCAGGCCGAGCACATCGAAGAAAGCGAGAAGGAACATGGCCGCGGCGAGGACGCGGCCGAGCGCATCGCCTGGGCCACCGTCAACAAGCAGGATGGGGGTGGCAAGAAGCGTGCGCCGGTCAAAAAGGCGCCCACGACGTCGTCTGCGAAGACAGCGACTCGGAAGGCAGCCAAGACGTCGACCGCCTCGAAGGTGGCGAAAAAGGTGGCGGTGAAGAGGACCGCCGCCGGCAGAAGCGTAGCGAAAAAGGCATCGACGTCGGCGAAGAAAACTACGACGACATCAGCGAAGAAGACGACGACGAAGACGGCGGCAAAGAAGGCAACGAAGGCAACGAAGAAGACTGCGACGACGTCGGCCACAACGAAGACGGCCGCGAAGAAGACAGCTGCCGGCAAGACGGCGAAGAAATCGGCCGTGAAAAAGACAGCGGCGAAGAAGGCCCCCGCGCGCAAAGCCACCAGCAAAGCCGCCACAAAGAAGACGGTGGCCAGCACGTCGACAAAAAAGGTCGCAACGAAAACCGCGCGCAGGACCACCACGCGGACGCCTGCGAAAAACTCCGCCCGCTGAAGCGACAAAGGGATGCGGCAGCATCGCGCTGCCGCGTCTGTTGCAGGGCCGCCTTGGCCTGCCCCGCCGGGATCGTGCTCAGCGCGACGCGGGCGCCGATTTGCCCGCCGGCGGTGCCTTGGCCCGCACCGGCACCACCACCGACTGCATCCGCTTGATTGCCGAAATCGGCACCGCTTCTGCGCGGTGCTGTTGCGGCCACCACAGGAACACGAACGCGCTGCTGCTGCCCAGCAGCCGTGCATCACCGGCCAGCGGCGCGCTGTCGCCCGCCAGGTGCACCATGACCTTGCTGCCCTGCCCCGCGTCGCGGATGTTCTCGGCCTTGTTCATGGAGTAGATGGCCGCGCCCAGCGCCATGAAGCAGGCCACTGCGATGCACAGGCCGGTCAGCGGCCGCAGCCCGGAGATGTCCCAGCTGGTCAGCGGTGACTGCGAGAACAGCATCCGCCATCCCCAGTGCCGTGCGCGCAGCGCCTCCACCTTGGCCGRGTTGCGCCGACGCACGGTGTCCGGCCAGCCAGCCACGATGGCCAGCGCGATGCCGCCGGCCAGGATCCCCGCATAGGCCGGATCGCGCAGGCCGGCCACCAGGAAGTCGCTGATCTGCAGGTAGTCCAGGATGGAGAGCTGGAAGCGCAGGTAGAAGAAGTAGCTCGACCACAGCCCGAGCAGCGACAGCAGCACGTAACCGGCGCTCACGATCAACGCCGGTTCCTGGCGCAGCAGCCGCCACAGCACCATCACCACCGAATCTTCATTGCCCTGCACCACCGGCAGGACCGACCAGTCGGTGGGCGCCGTCTCGGCCGGTACCGTCGGCTGGCCGGCCCCCAGGTGCGCGATGGCCGGCACGTCGCCGTGGATGTCACCCTGATCCCTGCTTTCCATGCGTCCCCCCTGGTGAGCGCAGAGCATCGCCGAAATCGCGGCGGTGCGGAAGTCGGGGCCCGGGGTGTACGCGACCGCCCGGCAAGCCGCCGCGGTTGCGGGTCGGCCGATTCTCGAGGGCATCGGCGGTCGATGATCCACACAGGATTGACGCCTTCCATGATGCATCGGCGATACTCGCCTCACGCCGCAGGACGCGGCGATTCAAGGAACGATCATGCGCAGCGCTTCGCTACTGGCCATGCTGGCCGTGTTGTTACCTGCAACCGCGATGGCCCAGAGCGGCTGGCGCGACGCCGATGGCACACCGGTGCCGCAGACCGAGGCGGCCCGTTCCGAAGGCGGCTTCGCCGCGTCGCTGGTGATCACCGACGATGCCGACTGGCAGCAGAAGTGRGAAACGCCACCGGAGCACACCCCTTCGCTGCGCGGTGCCGACAGCGTCGGCCTGGGGGGCGAACTGTACGTGCTCACCCTGCTGTCCAATCCGATGCTGGACGCGAAGGGCGACACCAACGTCGTCTGCGGTGTTGAAATCCAGCGTCCCGACGGCAGCTACGACGCGCAGCACCCGCAGACGCCCTGCTTCAAAACCCGGCTGCACACCGATCCGACCCTGGTGTACATGACGGGCATGGTGGTGAAAATGCGGGTCGAAGCCGGTGATCCGCCGGGCGTCTGGACCGTGCGGATGAAGGTCAAGGACATCAACCGCAACGTCGAGCTGCCGTTGCAGTCCACCTTCGAGGTACGGGATCGCTGAGGCCCCGCGTCGGCGTCGGGCCAGTTCCGCCGCCACGCGTTCGCCGCGGAGGCGACCTGTGATCCGGATGCAGCGGCGTCCTGCCGCCGCATCCCTCCATCAGTCGATCAGGCCGCGCGCCGCACCGCCACGCCCAGCGCACTGCCCTGCTCCAGCTTGAACACCGCCACCGATTCGATCAACGCATGTGCCTGCTGTTCCAGCGCGCGGCTGGCCGCGGTGGCTTCTTCGACCAGTGCCGCGTTCTGCTGGGTCACCTGGTCCATCTGCACCACCACCTGGTTGACCTGCTCGATGCCGGCCGCCTGTTCCTTGGTGGCCGCGGCGATGTCGCTCATCAACTGATTGGTGCGCGAGCTGGCCTGGGTGAGGCGCGCGATCGCCGCCTCGGATTCCACGGTGACGCTCAGGCCGGTCTTGACCTTCTCGCTGGATGCGTCGATCAGGTCCTTGATCTCCTTGGCGGCAGTGCCGGCACGCTGTGCGAGCGTGCGCACTTCGCTGGCGACCACGGCGAAACCGCGACCGTTCTCGCCGGCGCGCGCCGCTTCGACCGCCGCATTCAAGGCCAGGATGTTGGTCTGGAAGGCGATGCCATCGATCACCGAGGAGATCTCGCCGATGCGCGCCGAGGAGGTGTCGATCTCGCTCATGACCTTGGCCATCTGCGCGATCGCCTGCTCGGTGGCACGTACCGCGGCACCGGCCGCGTGCGCTTCGTGGTCGGCCTGGTTGGCCAGTTCGGCGTTCTGGCGCACGGTGGAGGTCAGCTCTTCCATCGAGGCGGCMGCCTCTTCCAGGTTGGCCGCCTGCTGTTCGGTGCGGCGCGACAGATCGTTGTGGCCGGCGGCCAGTTCCTGCGCGGCGTCGTTGATGCTGCCGGCCGCGCCCTGGATCTGCTGGACGATGCCGGTCAGCTGCGCGGCGGTCACGTTGGCATCGTCGCGCATCTGCGCGAACACGCCTTCGTAATGACCGCTCATGCGCGAGGTCAGGTCACCGGTGGAGATGGCACGCAGCACCTGTGACAGGTCGGCGATGCTCGACTGCGAACTGGCCATCATCCCGTTGAGGTTGGCGACCATCGCGCGGAACTGGAACTGGAACGCAGCCTCATCACCGCGCACCGAGAAATCGCCGGCACGCGCGGCGCTGGCGAGCGTGTCGATCTGCTGGTTGATCGCCATCAGGCTGGCCTTGACCGTGGCCATGGTGCGGGTCAGCAGCGCCTTCTCGCCGGGGTAGCTGTCCAGGTCGCGACTGAGGTCGCCGACGGCATAGTCGGCCATCACATCGACCATGTGCGACTGCACGGCCACGTGCGAGCCGACCAGTTCATTGGTGGCGCGCAGCATGCGGCCGTAGTCGCCCGGCAGTGCGTCGGCATCCATGCGGTAGCTGATCGCACCGGCTTCGTGCTGCTGTGCCATCTGCAGCTGGGCGGTGATCGCGGCCTGCACGTTCTGGCGCACGCTGCCCATCGCATTGCCGAGCAGGGTCAGCTCATCACGACCGCCGAGGCGGAAATCCTGCTCCAGCTCGCCCTTGGCCATCTGGTCGGCCAGCCGGACCGCACGCGCCAGCGGCCCGGTCAGGCTGCGGCCGATCAGGATCGAGGCGGCAATGCCCACCAGCAGCGCGACGCCGCCCAGAACCAGCAGCTGCAGCAACGTGCGCTCGCCCAGGCGGATCGCTTCGGCGGCGGCTTCGCGGCTTTCTTTTTCTTCATACGTGACGCCATCGGCGAGCGCCTTGTTCCAGCCGCTGGCCGCTTCCTGCACCGGGCCCAGGGTCAGCGCGACCGCGCCGGGAAAGTCGCCCTGCGCCATCAGTTCGCTGGTCTGCTTGTTCAACGGGCGCGCAGTGGCGCGCCTGGCGGCAATGGCCGCGCCCATCTGCTTGCCCTGCGCATCGCTCGGCAGCGCCTGGTAGGCGGTCCAGCTGGCCTCGTAACGCTTGACCAGCGCGGCGATGCGCGCCTCATCGGCCTCACGCTCCTGGCCCTGGCGGATCAGCATCTCCCGGCGTACGACCATCATCTGGTTGTTGGCGTCGAGCATCTCCGAGAGCAGGCGCACCTTGGCCACGCCCACCTCGACCACCTCCTGCATTGCGTGCTTCTGCACCGCGCTGCCGGTGGCACCGGTGGCGACCACGGCCGCAACCAGCAGCAACAACAGGCCAAAGCCCGTACCTAGACGCCAGACGACGCTGACGTTCCTCAACAAATCCATGACTGCATCCAAACGTGGGGGGTGCCGGGTTATCGGCCCACGCGGACATGTTCTTGATCACACAGCCTTAACGGAACGGCGGCGGTTCACATTTGGGGAGCGTCGCTGGCGCGTACAACGCCAAGCGGGCCATGGGCACGCGCGCCGTCAGCCGTCCAATCCTAATGCCAGGCGCACCTGGTCGCAGGCGATGATCAAATCCAGTATCAGGCGCCMACTAACGTCCAGTTCGCCCTCGTACTCGGCGATGTTGCGCTGCTGATGGCACTTGTCCAGCACACGCCATACCTCCGGCCCCAAGGCGAGCGTATGCGGGAGTAGCTGGAAGACGATGTAGCGTTGCGCCGGGCGAAAGCCATGCTGTCGCAGCGCGCTCAGGCACAGCGCATGGGCCGCGTTGTAGGCCAGGTCGAAGCGGCTCTCCAGAGAAAGCGATGTGTTACGCGCGTCGTGCAACCGGGCGAGTCCTGATCGCTGCAACCCTTCGATTTCCCGGCGATCAGGCGGTTCGGCACTGAGTGATTTACCCGGTCCGGCCAGATTGTGCAGCGCTGAGATCATCATGTTCTCCAATGATCCAGATCTTGGGCTGCTCCAGCACACGCATCAAGAAGGAATTTTGATCGTGAATCCGCGATGTAAATTCAGCGCTTGAATACAGGGTCGGATTTACGGGGCGACCCAGCTTCAGTTCGGTCCCATCCAACGCTTGCATCACATCGGCATAGCCGAGGGTATCGGACAGGATCATCAGATCGATGTCGCTGCGCGCGGTATCGGTGCGCTTGGCCATGGAGCCATAGACGAACGCGGCGGCGATCTTGTCCTGTAGCGGCAGCAATGCCTCGCGCAGCGGTGCGGCCAGGCCGATGGTCTTCTGCACGATCGCCACCAGTTCGTCATGGATCGGTGCCTCGCCGTTGGCCTGGTAGCGCTTCTGGTTACCCGATGCCCTGACGCTGACCAGCCCGGCAGCAGCCAGCTTGGCCAACTCCCGCTGTACCGCGCCGGATCCCGCGCCGATCGATGCAATCAGCTCCGAAACCCCGAATGCGCGATGCGGCTGTCCGAACAACATCCCCAGCACGCGTTGCTGGGTCTGGGTGAAAAGAGCGTCGGCCAAGCCAGGTGATCGGTTGGACGACAGGCGACTTGAGGGAGATTTTGTACCCATATTGGGTACGTTAATACCCATATTGGGTATTTGCAAGCGGTCCGGGTTCCAGGCGCGTGGCGCTGGAACATCGAAAAGCCCCGCTTTCGCGGGGCTTCTGGATGTTGCGTCGGGCGTGTCCGGTGGGCGCTGCTTCCGAGCATGGCTCGGCACTACCACCGGCGCTGGCTCAGGCGAACGGGTCCTGCAGGACCATGGTGTGGTCGCGATCCGGGCCGGTGGAGACGATGCTGACCGGGCAACCGGCCAGCTCTTCCAGCGCGCGCAGATAGGCGCGGGCGGCCGGCGGCAGGTCGTCCCAGTTGGTGATGCCGTGGGTGTTTTCGGTCCAGCCCGGGAACTCCAGGTACACCGGGGTGCACTCTTCCCAGCCCTGCGCGTCCAGCGGGGCGTATTCGGTGCGCTTGCCGCGGTATTCGTAGGCGATGCAGACCTTCAGCTTTTCCATGCCGTCGAGCACGTCCAGCTTGGTGATGCACAGGCCGCTGATGCCGTTGATGGCCACGGCGCGCTTGAGCGCGACGATGTCCATCCAGCCGCAGCGACGCGGACGGCCGGTCGAGGCGCCGTACTCGGCACCGCSGTCGCGGATGCCCTGGCCGACTTCATCGTCCAGTTCGGTCGGGAACGGACCGCCGCCGACGCGGGTGGCGTAGGCCTTGGCAATGCCCAGCACGTAGTCGATCGCGTCCGCGCCCACGCCGGCACCGGCCAGTGCGCCGCCGACGGTGGTGTTGGAGCTGGTGACGTACGGGTAGGTGCCGTGGTCGATGTCCAGCAGCGCACCCTGGGCGCCTTCGAACAGCACGCGCTTACCCTGCTTGCGCAGGTCGTGCAGGATGCCGGCGACGTCGGACTTCATCGGCTCGACGTATTCGCCGAAGGCCAGTGCTTCGTCGTAGGTCTTCTGGAAGTCGACCGCGTCGGTCTTGAGGTAATTGGTCAGCACGAAGTTGTGGTAATCCAGCGCGGTGCGCAGGAGTTCTTCCAACTGGGCCGGGTAATGCAGGTCGGCGATGCGGATGCCGCGACGCGCCACTTTGTCTTCGTACGCCGGGCCGATGCCACGGCCGGTGGTGCCGATCGCCTTGCCGCCGGCAGCGCGTTCGCGCGCCTGGTCCAGGGCGATGTGGTACGGCATGATCAGCGGCGCGGCCGGGGAGATCTTCAGGCGCGAGCGCACTTCCACGCCGGAGGTTTCCAGCTCGGCGATTTCCTTCTGCAGCGCGGCCGGGGAGATCACCACGCCGTTGCCGATCAGGCACAGCGCGTCGGCACGCAGGATGCCCGACGGGATCAGGTGCAGCACGGTCTTCTTGCCATTGATGACAAGCGTGTGGCCGGCATTGTGGCCGCCCTGGAAGCGCACGACGGCGCCGATTTCCTCGGTGAGCAGATCGACGATCTTGCCCTTGCCTTCATCGCCCCACTGGGCACCCAACACGACAACTGACTGACCCATGACGGGTAACTCCTTGCTTTTGTGCGGCCATCGGGGCCGCGGGTTTGGGACCATGGCCGGGCGCGGACCATCACGGGGTGGCAGGCTCCAACGGGGAGCGCGCCGGCAATGGGGTACCCAGACACGGAAAAAGCCGGACGAGTGACTCTGAAACAGAGTGCCCGTCCGGCTTTTGTGCATTATCCGGGTTTCCGGTGGGGGTTGCCACCCCGGGGGCCGGCGGACTTCACCGGCCGGTCAGAACCGCCGCTTGGGTAGTGCCGGCCGCTGGCCGGCTCCAGGCCATCCCGGGAGC
>NZ_JBFULO010000091.1:0-11736 GCF_054049855.1 Stenotrophomonas sp. P5_B8
GCCACCACCGGGGGTGCGTGCGCGACGTCCTTCCGACGCGCCGATCAGCCCCCGACCAGCTTCAACCCGATCACGCCGGCCACGATCAGGCCCACACAGGCCAGCCGCGGCAGCGAGGCGCTGTCGCCGAACAGGAAGATGCCCAGCGTGGCCACGCCGAGGGCGCCGATGCCGGTCCAGATCGCATAGGCGGTGCCGACCGGGATCGACTTCATCGCCTGGCTCATCAGGTACAGGCTGACCAGCGCCGCACCGACGGTGGCCAGGGTGGGCAGCGGCCTGCTGAAGCCCTCCGAGTACTTCATTCCGATCGCAAAGCCGATTTCGAACAGGCCGGCCAGCAGCAGATAGATCCAGGGCATGGGTACTCCTGTGAAAAAACAAAAACGGCCCGGTGTCTTCACACCGGACCGTCGTCGATTGGCTTCCCTGGCACCGGTACTGCACGGATCCGGGCATCACGGGGCGGGCCATCCCGCCGGGTGCAGCGCCGCCACCGGTTGCCCGGGGCGGCTGTCACAGCGGTATTACTCGGTCAGGTTGCGCCCGTGGAACAGCTCTTCGATCTCGCGACGCAGCAGCGCCTCGATCTTCATGCGTTCCTTGAACGACAGGTTCTTGGCCTTCTCTTCGAACAGGTACTGGTCCAGGTCGAAGTCCTTCAGGTGCATCTTCGTGTGGAAGATGTTTTCCTGGTAGACGTTGACGTCGAACATCTCGTAACGCGACTTGATGTTCTTGGCCAGGAAGTTCTGGATCGAGTGGATCTTGTGATCGATGTAGTGCTTCTTGCCCTTTACATCACGGGTGAAGCCACGCACGCGGTAGTCCATGATCACGATGTCCGATTCCAGACTCTCGATCAGGTAGTTCAGCGCCTTCAGCGGGGAAATCACGCCACAGGTAGCCACATCGATGTCCGCGCGGAACGTGGCGATGCCCTCCTGCGGGTGGGTCTCCGGGTAGGTATGGACAGTGATGTGGCTCTTGTCCATGTGCGCGACCACGGCATCGGAGATCAACTCCTTGCCGGCCTGCTTCTTGTCGATCACCGGTTCTTCAGAGATCAGGATCGTCACCGAGGCACCCTGCGGATCGTAATCCTGGCGCGCCACGTTGAGGATGTTGGCGCCGATGATCTCGGCGACATCGGTCAAGATCTGAGTAAGCCTATCGGCGTTGTACTCTTCATCAATGTATTCGATGTAACGCTGACGCTCTTCTTCGGTGCGCGCGTAACACACGTCATAGATGTTGAAGCTCAGCGCCTTGGTGAGGTTGTTGAAACCCTGCAACCTCAGGCGAGGCAACGGCTTGACCACGGCGGTGGATCCTGTGAGTGGTGGGAAAGGCGCAATTATGGGGCAAAGTGATCGGGGGCGAAACTTGCATCGAAAGGAATAGGTGTGCTCTGTTTGCCCTTAACAAACCGGATCGTTAAGCTCGCGGCACATAGCCGTGAATTGTTCATGAGCAAAGGGAGCGCCTCAAACGTGTCAACTGTGCGCCTTGCCACAAGTCCACTGGCCCTGGATATCGCCACCATCGACCGTTTTCTGGCCCACAGCCATCGCCGCCGCTACCCCGCGCGGACCGATGTGTTCCGCCCCGGGGACCCCGCTGGCACCCTTTACTACGTGATAAGCGGCTCGGTTTCTATAATTGCTGAGGAAGAGGACGACCGCGAGCTGGTCCTCGGCTACTTCGGTTCAGGTGAATTCGTCGGCGAGATGGGGCTGTTCGTCGAATCCGACCGTCGCGAGGTGATCCTGCGCACCCGCACCCCCTGCGAGCTGGCTGAGATCAGCTACGAACGCCTGCACCAGCTGTTCCTCGGCCCGCTGTCGGCCGACGCCCCGCGCCTGCTGTACGCGCTTGGGCAGCAGATCTCCAAGCGGTTGCTGGACACCAGCAGGAAAGCCAGCCGCCTGGCCTTCCTGGACGTCACCGACCGTATCGTCCGCACCCTGCACGACCTGTCCCGCGAGCCGGAGGCCATGAGCCACCCGCAGGGCACCCAGCTGCGCGTTTCCCGCCAGGAACTGGCCAGGCTGGTCGGCTGCTCGCGTGAGATGGCCGGCCGCGTACTGAAGAAGCTGCAGACCGACGGGCTCCTTCACGCCCGCGGCAAGACCGTGGTCCTGTACGGCACCCGTTGACGCCTGCGCCTGCCCCTGCCCCGTCCCGGACCGCGCACCGGCGGGTCCCCGTAGTGCCGGCCGCTGGCCGGCAACCAGGCAGCCCCAGACCCAGGCCTACCCCGCTTGGCGGGGGTTGCCGACCAACGGCCGGCACATCCCAGACCTCCACCTCATCGGTTTGCCGCTAGGCTGTTGCCATGGAACTGGGCAGCGAATTCTATTGGTTCATCCTGATCGGCCTCGGCGCGCAGCTGGTCGACGGTGCGTTGGGCATGGCCTTCGGGCTGGTCTCGTCCTCGGTGCTGCTGAGCATGGGCCTGCCGCCGGCGGCGGTGAGCGCCAGCATCCATACCGCCGAAGTGTTCACCACGGGCGCGTCGGGCGTTTCGCATCTGGTGGCTGGCAACGTCGACCGACGCCTGTTCCTGCGCCTGGCCCTGCCAGGCGCGGTGGGCGGGGTGGTCGGTGCGTACGTGCTGACCCAACTGCCGGGCGAGTTCATCCGCCCGTTCATCTATGCCTACCTGCTGATCCTGGCGATCTTCATCCTGCTGCGCGCCGCCGGCCGGCTGATGCCTGCCCAGGAAGTGAAGCGCGTACCGGTGCTGGGGTTTGTGGCCGGGCTGCTGGATGCCAGCGGCGGTGGCGGCTGGGGGCCGGTGGCCACCTCCACCCTGCTGGCCCGCGGCGGCCAGGTCCGCACCACCATCGGCACGGTCAATGCGGCCGAGTTCGTGGTGACGCTGGCGGTGTCGATCACCTTCCTGCTGACGATGGGCCTGCAGTACCTGAACATCGTCGCCGGGCTGATGATCGGCGGAATGATGGCCGCGCCGGTGGCGGCGCTGCTGGTGAAACGGGTCAAGGAACGCTGGGTGCTGGTGGCCGTCGGCGTACTGGTGCTGTCGATCAGCCTGTTCCAGATCGGCCACGCCTTCCTGTCGTGGCGTGGCGCAACCTAGGCCGAAGGCGTCATCGCAGGATCAGACCGGATCGCCGGCCCGATCCACGCAGCCCCAGTTGAGCACGGGCGTCCCCGGCGGCAGCACCTGGCGGAAATGGGCCACCCGCGACGCCTTGGGATTGACCACCACGGGCGCCTTGGCGGCCAGCAGCAACGGCAGGTCGGCGCTGCTGTCGGAGTAGGCGATGGCGATTTCGCCGTAGCCGCGCTCGCGCAGCATGCGCATCTTCTCTTCGTTGTGGCAGTGGCGGGTGGCGATCACCGCGCCCAGGCACGGGCCGACCTCGGTACCGATCACCGGCACGTCCTGGTGGGCGACGAAGGCCAGGATCGCGCGGGCCAGCTCGGGCGGTGCGCCGGTGGCGACCACCACGCGGTCGCCCTGCGCACGATGCCTGGCGAACACCGCCAGCGCGACCGGCAGCAGCCGGCGGCGGATATCGGCCTCGTGGGTAAGCACGTAGCGGTCGATGACCTTGTTGAACTCGCGCGCCCGGTGCAGGCCGAAGGTGGCGATCCAGACGTAGCCGGAAATGCCACGGCGGCGGGTGGGCAGGAACGCCACCAGCGGCCCCAAGATCGGCGTGGCCAGCAGCGCGACCAGCAACCGCAGCGGGTTGCGCTTGATCAGCCAGGCAAACAGATGGCTGCCCGAGTCGCCATCGTAGAGGGTGTGATCAAAATCGAAGACCACCAGCGTGGCGTCGTCGCGCGGCGTTGGGTAGTTCGCAGTCATGCGCTGAAGAATAGCTGACGAAGGCCCTCGCCGGGCTCTTCCACGCGCATGAAGGCCTCCCCCACCAGGAACGCATTGACCCCGGCCTCAAGCATGACGCTGACATCGGCCGGGCCGAGGATGCCGCTTTCGGTGACCAGCAGGCGATCGCGCGGCACCGCCTGGCGCATGTCCAGGGTGGTCTGCAGCGACACCTCGAAGGTGCGCAGGTTGCGGTTGTTGATGCCGATCAGCGGCACCGGCACCTGGATGGCGCGCTCGAGCTCGTCGATGTCGTGCACTTCCACCAGCACGTCCATGCCCAGCTGCATGGCCAGGTCGGACAGTTCGGCCAGCTGGCGGTCGCTGAGTGCGGCCACGATCAACAGGATGCAGTCGGCGCCGAGCACGCGCGCTTCATACACCTGGTAGGCATCGATCACGAAGTCCTTGCGCAGCACCGGCAGCGTGCACGCCTCGCGCGCCTGCTGCAGGTAGGCATCGCTGCCCTGGAAGAAGTCCACGTCGGTCAACACCGACAGGCAACTGGCGCCGCCGAACTCGTAGCTGACCGCGATATCGGCCGGATGGAAGTCCGGACGGATCACGCCCTTGGACGGGCTGGCCTTCTTGATCTCGGCGATCACCGCCGGGTTGCCGGCAGCGATCGAGGCGCGCAGCGCATCGGCGAAGCCACGCACCGGCGACGCCTGCGCCACGCGGGCGATCAGTGCCTCCAGCGGCACCTGGGCACGGCGGGCGGCGACTTCTTCGGCCTTGCGGGCCAGGATGGTGTCGAGGATGTCGCTCTTGTCGCTCATGTCGGTCAGGGTCCTTCAGGCCGGCCATTATCGACCAGCCACGGGTAAAGCGTGAAACGGAGGGCTCAGGCCCTGGCGCGGATGCGCTGGGTGGCCGCCACGTACTGGGTCATGCGCGAGCGTGCACTGCCGTCGGCAATGGCTGCGCGGGCGCGCGCCAGGCCGTCGGCGATGCTGTCGGCCACGCCGGCCACGTACAGGGCCGCGCCGGCGTTGAGCGCGACGATATCCAGCGCCGGGCCGGGCTGGTTGTCGAGCACGCCGCGCAGCATCGCGATCGATTCCTCCGGGTTGGCCACTTTCAGGTTGCGGCTGGCCGACATGGCGATGCCGAAGTCTTCCGGATGGATTTCATATTCGCGCACCTTGCCGTCGCGCAGTTCACCGACCAGGGTGCCGGCGCCCAATGAGATCTCGTCCATGTTGTCGCGCCCCCACACCACCAGCGCGCGTTCGGCGCCGAGTTCACGCAGCACGCGCGCCTGGATGCCGACCAGGTCCGGGTGGAACACGCCCATCAGCACATTGGTGGCGCCCACCGGATTGGTCAACGGGCCGAGGATGTTGAAGATGGTGCGCACGCCCATTTCGCGGCGCACCGGCGCGACGATCTTCATCGCCGGGTGGTGCATCGGCGCGAACATGAAGCCGATCCCGGTCTCGGTGATCGCCCGCGCGACCTCCTCCGGGCGCAGGTCGATGATCGCGCCCAGGGCTTCGACCGCGTCGGCGCTGCCGGACTTGGACGAGACGCTGCGGTTGCCGTGCTTGGCCACCTTGGYCCCGGCCGCGGCCACCACGAACATCGCGCAGGTGGAGATGTTGAACGTGTGCGAGCCATCGCCACCGGTGCCGACGATATCCACCAGGTGGGTCTTGTCCTGCACCGGCACCGCCAGCGCCAGTTCGCGCATCACCGTGGCCGCCCCGGCGATCTCGCCGACGGTTTCCTTCTTGACCCGCAGGCCGGTGAGGATGGCGGCCGTCATCACCGGCGACACGTCACCGCGCATCACTTGACGCATCAGGTCGACCATTTCGTCGAAAAAGATTTCGCGGTGTTCGATGGTGCGCTGCAGGGCTTCCTGGGCGGAGAAGGTCATGGGGGGTCCTTTGCGGTACAGGTGCGGCGCGCTCAGCGCTGCAGGAAGTTCTTCAGCAGGGCGTGGCCATGCTCGGTGAGGATCGATTCGGGATGGAACTGCACGCCTTCGACCGGGTGCTCGCGATGGCGCAGGCCCATGATTTCTTCGAGGGTGCCGTCCTCGTTTTCGGTCCAGGCGGTCACTTCCAGGCACGCCGGCAGCGTGGTTTTGTCCACCACCAGCGAGTGGTAGCGCGTGGCCTGGTAGCGGTCCGGCAGGCCGGCGAACACGCCCTTGCCTTCATGCCGGATCGAAGAGGTCTTGCCGTGCATGATGGTGCCCGCGCGGATCACATCGCCGCCGTAGACCTGGCCGATGCCCTGGTGCCCCAGGCACACGCCGAGGATCGGCGTGGTCGGGCCGAGCCGGCGGATCAGCTCCAGCGACACGCCCGCTTCGTTGGGCGTGCACGGGCCGGGCGAGATCACGATGCGCTCGGGGGCGAGCGCGGCGATCTCATCAACGCTCAGGGCGTCGTTGCGCACCACCTTGACCTCGGCGCCCAGCGTCTGCAGGTACTGCACGAGGTTGTAGGTGAAGCTGTCGTAGTTGTCGAGCATCAACAACATAATCAGGATCCGTCGGTAATGAGGAAGATGGCGTACACGTTTTCGGTGATGCTGATCGGCCCGGCCTGAACCGATTCGGTTGCCCGCGATCCAGTCGTCTCGATGTCGTACCCCGGCGCAGGCGGCGAAGGAGGCATCACGTTGCCTGCCTGCGCACGCGGCCAGGTGCCGGCCTGCACGCCATAGGCGAAACTCGGCGCGACGTCGGAGATGCTGTACAGCCCGGAGATCCGTGCGCCGTAGGCTTGCGCCAGACCCTGGGCCGATTGGCGCGTCTGCGCGGCAGCTTCGGCCTTCAGCTCGGCGCGCAACGTCGCTTCTTTCGAATAGCCCGGCTGCAGGGAAGTGATCTGCAGGTCTTCACTGGCGGCGGTATCGCGCAGAAACGCCTGCAGTGCTTCGGTGTTGTCAAAGCCACCCCGCACGCGTCGGCTGACCCGCGTGCCGACGAACTCCTGCCGGTTGTTGGCATAGCGCATTTCGGGCTGGATCATCAGGTTGTCCGCACGCACGGTGCCAGACACGGCGCGGTGTCGCTTGAACGACCCCAGCACACTGGCAATGTTGTCCTGCACCTTGCCGCGCGCCACGTCGGGCTGCATATCGGTCGACTTCACCAACAAGTCCACGGTGAAACGGTCCGGCATCACCGTCCGTGAGCCTTCGCCCTTCACCAATAGATGCGGCTGCGAGGGAATGGAGTTGGCCTGCGCCCATGCAGGTGCGGCCGCCACGGCCAACGTCGACGACAACAGCAATGCGCTCAGCAGCTTCATGCGGTATTCCTTGTCAGATGATGCAGCGGAAGACCGTGGCAACGGCCACGGCGCTTTAAAATCAGAGGCCCTTGGCAGCCTGCGCCACGGCACGGAACAACGCGCGCCCCTTGTTCATCGTCTCGTCCCATTCCTTGCCCGGATCGGAGTCGTAGACGATGCCGGCACCGGCCTGCACGTGCAGGCGACCGTCCTTGATGACCGCGGTGCGGATGGCGATCGCAGTATCGGCATCGCCATGCCAGCCGATGTAGCCGATGCTGCCGGCGTAGACGTTGCGCTTGATCGGCTCCAGCTCGCGGATCACTTCCAGCGCGCGGATCTTCGGCGCACCGCTGACGGTGCCGRCCGGGAACGTCGCGCGCAGCACGTCGGCATAGCTCAGGCCCGGCTGCAGCTGCCCGGTGACTTCGCTGACGATATGCATGACGTGGCTGTAGCGTTCGATCACGAACTGCTCGCCCACTTCCACGGTGCCCGCGTTGGACACGCGGCCGGCATCGTTGCGCCCCAGGTCGATCAGCATCAGGTGCTCGGCGCGTTCCTTCGGATCGGCCAGCAGTTCCACTTCCAGCGCGTTGTCTTCTTCCACCGTGGCGCCCCGCGGGCGGGTGCCGGCGATCGGGCGCACGGTCACTTCACCATCCTGCAGGCGCACCAGGATCTCCGGCGAGGAGCCGACCACCTGCACGTCGCCCGTGTCGAGGAAATACATGTACGGCGAAGGATTGAGCGCACGCAGCGCGCGGTACACATCCACCGGGCGCGCCTTGAACGGCACGCTCAGACGCTGGCTCAGCACCACCTGGAAGATGTCGCCGGCGCGGATGTATTCCTTGGATTTCTCCACCGCGGCGATGAAGCCCTCGCGGGTGAAACCGGAGACGAAATCGTTCTCGTCCAGCACGTCGCGGGTGATCGGTGCGGGGTAACCGGCGCCGGGGGCGCGCAGTTTGGCCACCAGCGCGTCCAGCTTGGCCTGGGCCTGGTCCCACGCCCCGGGCTGGCCGGGGTCGGCGTGCACGATCAGGTACAGACGGCCCTTGAGGTTGTCGAACACCGCCAGCTCTTCGGAGTGCAGCAGCAGGATGTCCGGCGTGCCCAGCTCGTCGCGGCCACGCGGTGGTGCCAGGCGCGGCTCGATGTAGCCGATGCACTCGAACCCGAACCAGCCCACCAGGCCACCGGTGAAGCCCGGCAGACCGGCCAGCTTGGGCACCGAATGGGCGCTGCGCAGCGCCTCGACCTCGGTAAACGGATCGGCCACCTCACGGGTTTCCACCACCTCACCGGACTCGCTGACGGTCAGCGTATGGCCGTGGAAGGCATACACCCGGCGCGCCGGCAGGCCGATGATGGAATAGCGCCCGAAGCGTTCACCGCCCTCGACCGATTCAAACAGATAGGTATGCGGGCCGTCGGCGAGCTTCAGATAGACCGAAAGCGGCGTGTCCAGGTCGGACAGCACTTCGCGGACGACGGGGATGCGGGTGTGGCCTTCAGCGGCCTGCTGCTGGAACTGCTCGAACGTGATCAAGACGACTTTCCTTCCGGGAAACGGCGGTGGCGGGACGGACGACGGCAACAGGCCACCATCGCCACCAACGGCGAGCGGAAGAAAGGGTATGCGGGGTCGTCAGAATGGACACCCGGCGACTGTACCGCATCGGCGGCATGGGATGGAACCCGTTTGGCCGGCGCGGGTCAGCCCGGCGCAAGGCCATGCCGCGCGATCCCGTCAGCCGCGCGGGGCTGTCAGCCTATCCGCCGGGCCACCGATTGCTGGTCCTGCGCCTGCTGTTCGGCGGTGACGCTGGCGGTCAGCTGCGGCGCATTGGCCGCCCGGTCCTGCTGCCGGTCGACCTCGGCCGCCTGCTCGGTACTGACGCTCAGCGGCTGCTGTCGTCCAGCGACGACGTCGACATAGGCCAGGTGACGGTTGACGGCGGCCAGGTCCGGCGTATCCACCGCGAACGCACGCGCGCGATCCTCGCTGAGCACCACCCGCTCGATCGACTGCAGGCCTTCCTGCTTGGCCTTGGCTGCCAAGGCACCGGCGAGCTGATCGCTGTGCAGGTCGGGGGTGTGGTTGAAGCTGGCGTCGATGCCGTGCACGCCGGTTTGTGCACCCTTGAAGAGCTTGTAATCCTGATGGCTGGGGTCGTTGATCCCGACCGTTCGGCTGCCAGGCTCGGTACCGACGCTGGCCGGCCGGCCGGCGTCCGGGTGCTGGATACGCTCGTGCTGCTGCACCAGCGTCCGCGCTGCCGCCTCTTGCCGGATCAGTTCCGCGTCCAGGCTGGGGATAACGGTTTCTTTCATGCCGTGGCGGTTGACTGCCTCGCCGAAGGCCGGGCCGATGCGGTCGTACAGCCGCTTGGTTTCGATGATGTTGCCGATATTCTGCGGCGCAGTCGGGGTGGGCACATAGTTCCTGGCCGTGCTCTGCAGCCCCGCAGCGATGCCACCCACCGATGCAAACACCGCCGGTGCCTGCGCCGCGGTTGTTTTCACGTGATACGCGGCCAGGTCATACCCCTTGTCGACGTAGGCGCCCGCCGTGGCGTAGCCGTTGCGCAGGCCACCGGCCGCCCACTGGCCGCCATGGTCGATGGTATCTGCGACGCGGCGGCCCGCGCCCCGCGCCGCGTCGGCGTCCTCACGGGCGTGGCGGGAGGCGGCCGTGGCGCGCGCCTCGCCGGCAGCGTGGGTCGCAGTGGCGCCGCGGCTGAGTTCTCTGGCGGTGTCGTCCATGCCCAATTTGCCCGCTCCCCAAGACGCGAGCGAAAGCACGCCGGACTGCACCCTGCTTTCCACGCGGTGGCGTGTGGACTCGATCATGCCGGTCAGCTCGCGGCCCTCGGCATACACCGTCGTGGTGGCTTTCGCGCCGACCTGCAGCGTGGTCGATCCCATATCGACCACTTTGCCGAGCACCATGCCATTGACCCGCGCAACCTGCGCTACGCCGTCGCCGGTCTTGTCCAACCCGTGCGCCACCACCGCGCCTGCGCGCTCGACCTGCTCACCGACCACGCGCCCGTCATGCATGCCATGCGCAGCCGCGTGCAGCACCTTGGACAGCGGTCCGGCCAGTTCGGCCACCTGGCTCGGAGCATCCGTACGCGCGCGGTCCACCAGCTTGCCTTGCGCATCATGGGTCTTGGGGTCGAGCACGATCTCCATGCGGCCAGCGGCCACCGGAATGTTGCGCAGCGCCTCATAGCCCGGCTTCGTGGCCAGTTGCTCCACAAACTGCGCGGCGGCGGTCTGCGCGCCGGGCGGCAGCATTTCGCGCATCTTCTCGGCGACCTTGGCCTGCATCATCGGCTCGCGCAGCAGCAGGCTGGCCTCGTTGGCCAACAGGCCATAGGCATGCCGCTGCTGCGCGTTCAGACGCTGCATCCCGTTCTGCACATCGTTGAGCACCTCCCCGCTGGTCTGGTAGGTGTGCACGCTCTGCTCGGGATTGAAGGTCGGCAGGCCGTTGTCTTTGGCAAAGCGCGCCGGCGTATCGGGGTGCAGGCCGGCGGCGTTGAAGGTGGTGGCGCGTGCACCGGTGACAGCCGATGCCGCGGAAGCCATACCGCCGCCTAGGGAGTGGCCGGCGATTTCGAAGCCGCCAGGAACTTGCCGATCAATGGTTGCGGCCAGTCGCATGGCGCGATCGTAGTAGTCACTACGCATCCCAATTCCCTGCTGACCGTTGTTGAGGAAATCTTCTCCGCCAGACTCGCGCCGACCTCCTGGTGCTGACGGGTCGATAATCTCGCCAGTTGACCCTTTGTAAACAACAACTGGCTTTGCGGCCTCTCCGAACACAGCCTTGTCAGGTATGTATATCTCGGCGCGAAAGCCCGACTGAGGGGGTTGCAGCATGTCCCGAAGCTCATCGTCTGACAGGTTGATGCCTGCAGCCCTGAGCGCGGCGGGATCATCGGTTGCGCGCGACCAGCCCTCAGGGGGCTCGCCCTGGCCCTTGGCCGAGAGATAGACGTCGGCGGCAAGGCCTGACATCTCGCGTGCGTGATACGTTTCCTGGAGTCGATCGGCTTCGCTGTCGTTACCGCTCTCGCGCAACTGCCGGACAAGAAGGTTCTGTCCCTGGACGGCGCGGGCACGCGCCTCGATATCTGGACCACTCATGGCAAGCTCCATTGCACGGTGAAGGCGCGCGCCCCCGAGACGCGCTGTTTATGGAATAGCAAAACACTTTGMTAATGTCACCCCTTTAGTGGCTAAACGTCAGGATGATCATGCGCGCAAGTCTTCACAACACCATGACAAAGGCGATATTAGGCGCTGCGTGGGTCACGCTTTTCTTGATCAATGGATGCGCCGCTTCGTCTTCACATGGCGCCGGCGACTACTTTGAAGGAAAGGCGTTGCAGCTAGCCATAGCGGCTGAGCGAGGCGACGCGGACGCCGTCCGCCGGTTGATCAAAGATGAAGGGGTAAATCCCAACACGACCTTCGCCCGGCGCGACGGGATTCCACTGGTGGCGTGGCCACTACGCACCGGCAGTCTGGATGGTTTGCGCGCTCTTTTGGACAATGGAGCCGATCCGAATGCCCGCGAAGTGAAGCAGATGAACGGCCGGGAGA
>NZ_JBFULO010000092.1:0-11599 GCF_054049855.1 Stenotrophomonas sp. P5_B8
CAACAAGCCGGTCGAGGCGGTCGATGAAGTCGCCCGCGGTCGCGTGTGGAGCGGTGCGCAGGCCAAGGAACGTGGCCTGGTCGACGAATTCGGCGGGCTCAAGGCGGCGGTTGCCGACGCCGCCAAGCGCGCCAAGCTGGGCGGCGTGGACAAGGTCCGCGTGCGCTACATCGAGAAGGGCGCCACCCCGTTCGCGCAGTTCATGAGCGGCTTCGCCGGCAGCCACGCCGGTGCGTGGATGCTGGGCGAGTCGGGCATGGCGCGGCTGATGCTGGCCCGTTCGATGCCGGAGCTGGATACCCAGCTGCGCTTCGTCGAAGACGCCGCCCGCGATCCGCGCGGCAGCGCCCCGGTGAAGGCGTTGGCGTATTGCTTCTGCGGGTTCTGACCGGTTGCAACGCGAGATGAAAAAGCCCGGCGAATGCCGGGCTTTTTCTTGGCTCTACCGCGTGCCGCCACCCCATGGGGTGGCGTTGCCGCATTGGTCAGGGTGTTTTGGCTGCGTCGTTTCCTGCGTCATCGGCGGCACGGGGGTCCGGCGCCTTTTCCAGCATGTCGCGCGCGGCCTTGGCCTTGTCGAGTGGCTGCTGCATCGCATCGCGCAGCGCGGTGGCCTGCGGCGCCGGCGGCGTGTCCGGTGCCGGCGCTGGCACTGGTCGGTTGCAGCCGGTTGCGGCCAGCAGCGCAATCAACGGCAGGAGAGTACGGATGTTCATGGCACGCGCCTCGCGATGGGCCGGGGAGGGCAGTGTCGCACCGTCGCGCAGGCCAAGTGTGATGGCGGGTGCGCCGACGGTGCGCGAGTGCTGCGCTATCCTTGCGCCGGACGCGTTGCACGGTGCAACGCGCCGGCAGCAGGGGGCAGTGCCCCGACGCAGGAGACACATGTGAGCGCGCAACGTTGGCGACTGGACGGACAGACCGCATTGATCACCGGCGCCAGTGCCGGCATCGGCCTGGCCATTGCGCGGGAACTGCTGGGCTTCGGTGCCGACGTGCTGATCGTCGGCCGCGATGCCGACGCGCTCGAAATGGCACGCGATGAACTGGTCGACACCTTTCCCGATCGCGAGATCCATGGCCTGGCCGCCGACGTCTCAGATGACGAAGACCGCCGCGAGATTCTGGACTGGGTCGAAGACCACAGCGATGGCCTGCACCTGCTGATCAACAACGCCGGCGGCAACATCACCAAGCCGGCCACCGAATACACCGAAGACGAATGGCGCGGGATCTTCGAGACCAACCTGTTCTCGGCGTTCGAACTGTCGCGGTACGCACACCCGTTGCTGGCCCGGCATGCGGCCTCGGCGATCGTCAATGTCGGCAGCGTGTCCGGGCTCACCCACGTGCGCAGCGGCGCGGTGTATGGCATGACCAAGGCGGCGATGCACCAGATGACGCGCAACCTGGCGGTGGAATGGGCCGAAGACGGCATCCGGGTCAACGCGGTGGCGCCGTGGTACATCCGCACCCGGCGCACCTCCGGTCCGCTGTCCGACCCGGATTACTACGAAGAAGTGATCGACCGCACCCCGATGCGCCGCATCGGCGAGCCCGAGGAAGTGGCTGCGGCGGTCGGGTTCCTGTGCCTGCCGGCGTCGAGCTATGTCACCGGTGAGTGCATCGCGGTGGACGGCGGTTTCCTGCGTTACGGGTTCTGAGGCCGGGCAACGGCTGGGGCTACGGCACGGCGCAATCGCTGTCGGCGAGGATCGCCTGCAACCGCTCGCGCTCGGCGATGGCCCTGGCCTTGTTCTCCGGGGCGGCGAAACGCTCGCTGCCACGTGCATCGCGGAAGCGCTGCTGCCAGCTGCTGCACCGCTGCGCGTCGGCGACGGCTTCGCACTGATCGCGGATCACTTCGCACCCGGCCGCATTGACGGGCGTGTTGCCGCCCAGGCCGGTGACGGTCATCAGCACGCAGTGCGGCGGTGCCGGCTCGCGCTCGTGCAGGTAACGGTTGCCGTCGCTGCCCTGGCACTGGTAGATCTCCGGCAGCGGCGCCTTGGCCACCGCTGCGGCGTCCTTCGCGGCCGCCGCCTCCTGTTGCGCCTGGCGGCGGACCACGTCACTGTCCAGGATGGCGTTGCCTTCGGCTTCCACCGACGTCTGCACGTCGCCCTGCAGGATCGGCAGTGGGGCGTGCTGGAGCATGTCGGCCATGGCGGTTGCATCGACCACAGGCGCGATGGCCGCTGGCGCGGCAGTGCCGGCAGTTTCGGCGGTCCCCGGCGGTTGGCGCGACGCGGGCGCCACGAAGCGCTCGATGCGCTGCGAGCTGCCCGCCGGGCAGGGCTTGTTCTGCACGGTCAGCGCGCCGTCGGCGTCGGTGCAGCGGAACAGCACCACGTCATCGGCCCGCGCGGCGGCAGACGCACACAGCAGGGCGGCCAGCAGCAGCGCGCGGGTGGGCAGCGCGGGGCGAGTCGAGCGCGACGCGCACAGGGTGGGAGCGGAAGCTACATGCATCGGCGTGGGTTCGTGCGTGTCGTCGACAGCGCCAAATGCGCCTGCACATTGAAACACGCGTTAGCGGCAGTCGCGGTCCAACCGCGCATCAACGCTGCGTTGCTCGCGACTGAGCGCATCGCGCTCACCCTGCAACGCGCTGTTGTACTGGCGCACCAGCTCCCAGCGGCGGTCCTTGAGGCGCGAACAGACGTCCTGCTGCGGCAATGGCGTGCACTGATCGCGCACCAGCACGTTGCCGGTCGGGATCACCGTGTCGGTGTAGGTGCCCGGGTAGCCCTGGCGTTCCCCTTCCCACTGCGTACTGCCGCCGCCAATGCGGATGCTGCCCCCGCCGTGGCGGCCGCCGCCGGAGACGGTCAGCGCACCGCCGCTGGACTGCACCGACCCCGCGCCCATCGGCGCGATCGGCGGCAATGGCTGCGGCCGCGGCGGTGGCCGGCCGCCGCCGGGAGGGCGGTAACCGGGCCCATAAGGGGCGTACACGCTGGTCCACACCGGCACCCAGCGCGGATTGCCCTCGTCGCTGTCGCTGGTGTAACGGCCGCCGTCATCGCGCACGCATTCGTACAGGGGCTGCGGCGGTTGCACGTGCACATAGCGCACTTCGCGCTGGGGGGCAGCGGGCGTGGGCGCCTGATCCGGATCGCGGTCGCTGCGCACCACGCGCGGGGCGGGATCACGCGGGCGCTGCATGTCGCGCACTTCCTGGCGGCCATCGCGGCAGGGCGCATCCTGCAGCGCCACCGCGCCGTTGCTACCCACGCAGCGGTACACGCGAACGTTGGCGGCATCCTGCGCGGCCAGTGGCAGGCTGCCGGCGCATAGCAGCAGGGACAGGCTCAGGGCGGTCAGTCGGTGCATGGCCACAGTGTGCGGCTTTGCCGGCACGCACGCAAAACCCGGGCTCAGCTGCGCAGGATGTCGCCGCTGAGCGCGTCGCGGATCGGGGTCGGCTGGGCCAGCCCGCCGGTGTCGCCGTCGATCAGTCCATCCAGCAGGGGCAGCAACGCCGGGTCCAGCTCGGCGCGGGTGCGTGCCGGTGGGCGACCGGCCAGGTTGGCGCTGGTGGACACCAGCGGGCCGCCCCAGGCGCGGCACAGCGCGGCCACCCGCGGATGGGCGCTGATCCGCACCGCAATCCCGCTGTGCTCCCCGGTGATCCAGCGCGGCGCGCGCGGGCCCGCCGGCAGGATCCAGGTGTGCGCGCCGGGCCAACTGGCCAGCACGGCGGCCTGGCGCGATGCGGGCAGCGCCTGCAGACGCACCCAGCCCTCAAGCTGGGCCAGCTCGGCCGCCACCAGGATCATGCCTTTCTCGACGGGACGCTGTTTGATCCGCAGCAGCTTCATCACCGCCGGCTCGTTGCCGGGGTCGCAGCCCAGGCCCCAGACTGCTTCGGTGGGATAGGCGATCACCCCACCGGCGCGCAGCGCAGGCAGGGCGGTATCCAGGGTGAGTACGTTCATGCCGGGATTATCCCCCCGCTACGGCACAGGGGGATAGACGCAGCGCGGCGAAAGCCGGCTCAGGAAGCGGCTTTCTTGACTGCTTTTTTCACCGCTTTCTTGGCGACCTTCTTCGCCGGGGTCTTCTTGGCTGCCTTCTTTACCGCGGTTTTCTTGGTGGCCGTCTTCTTGACCGCCGCCTTCTTCACCGTCTCGCCCGCCGCCTTCTTGGCCGGGGCCTTCTTGGCGGCGACCTTCTTGGTGGCCTTCTTGCCGAAGCCCTTGCGCACCGGCTTGCCGGTTTCTTCCATCAGCTGCTGCACGTCGGCCAGGGTCAGCGACGCCGGCTCGCGATCCTTGGGGATCTTGCCGTTCATCTTGCCGTCGCTGATGTACGGACCGAACCGACCGTTCAGCACCTGGATCTCGCTGCCCTCGAATTCCTTGATGATCCGGTTGCGCGCGATCTCTTCCTTTTCTTCGATCAGGAAGACCGCCCGGGCCAGGTCAATGGTGTAGGGGTCATCTTCCTTCTTCAGCGAGGCGTAGGTGCTGCCACGCTTGGCGAACGGGCCGAAGCGGCCGATGCCGACGCTGACATCCTCATCCTTGTCCTGGCCCAGCGCGCGCGGCATCAGGAACAGCTCCAGCGCGTCTTCCAGGGCAATGGTGTGCATCGACTGGCCCGGACGCAACGAGGCGAACTTGGGCTTGTCCTCGGCGTCCTCGGCGGTGCTGCCGATGGCCGCGTACGGCCCGAAGCGGCCCAGCCGGACGCTGACCGGCTTGCCGGTCTTGGGGTCGGTGCCGAGCTCGCGCGCGCCACTGGCCTCGGCACGGTCGACCGATTCGTTCTTTTCCACCACCAGCTTGTTGAACGGGTCCCAGAAGCGGGCCATCAACGGAATCCAGTCTTCCTCGCCACGCGAGACGGCATCGAGTTCGTCTTCGAGCTTGGCGGTGAAGTCGTAGTCCACGTACTGGGTGAAGTGGCTGGACAGGAACTTGGACACCGCTCGGCCGACGTCGGACGGGCGGAAGCTGCGGCCTTCCATTTCCACGTACTTGCGGAACAGCAGCGTCTGGATGATCGAGGCATACGTCGACGGACGGCCAATCCCATATTCTTCCAGCGCCTTGACCAGCGCCGCTTCGGTGAAGCGCGGCGGCGGCTGGGTGAAGTGCTGGTCGGCCACGATGCGATCGAGCGGCACGCGGTCGCCGGGCTTCATCGCCGGCAGCTTGCGGCCTTCGTCGTCGTCCTCGGCGCTCTTGGTGTCCTTGCCTTCTTCGTACACGGCCAGGAAGCCGGGCACCACCACGGTGGTGCCGCTGGCGCGGAACACGTGCTCGCTGCCGGCCGACAGATCCACGCTGACGGTGTTGAGCGTGGCCGGGATCATCTGGCAGGCCACCGCACGCTTCCAGATCAGCTCGTACAGCTTGCGCTCGTCGTCGGTGAGGAAGCGGGCGACCTGTGCCGGGGTGCGCAACGCCGAGGTCGGACGCACGGCTTCATGCGCTTCCTGGGCGTTCTTGGATTTGGTCTGGTAGGTGTTGGGCTGGTCGGGCAGCGAGGCGATGCCGTAATCGCGGGCGATCACGTCGCGGATCTCGGCCAGCGCGTCCTGGGACAGGTTGACCGAGTCGGTACGCATGTACGAGATCAGGCCGACCGTGCCTTCTTCTTCGCCGATGGCCACGCCTTCGTACAGCTTCTGCGCCACCTGCATGGTCTTGCGGGTGGTGAAGCCGAGCTTGCGCGAGGCTTCCTGCTGCAGCGTGGAAGTGGTGAACGGCGGGGCCGGGCGACGCTTGCGCTCCTTGCTGGCCACGTCGGTGACGTGCAGGGCGCCCTGCGCCGCCTGCTGGATGCGCAGGCGTGCCGCTTCGGCGGTGTCGCCGTCGGTCACGGTGAACTGTTCGAACTTCTGCCCGTCCAGCTTGATCAGGCGCGCATTGAAGGGCTGCGACGGATGCGCGCAGGCGGCATCGATGCTCCAGTACTCGCGGGCGATGAAGGCTTCGATCTCTTCCTCGCGCTCGACGATCATGCGCAGCGCCGGGCTCTGCACGCGGCCGGCGGACAGGCCGCGCTGCACCTTGCGCCACAGCACCGGGGAGAGATTGAAGCCGACCAGGTAGTCCAGCGCGCGACGCGCCTGCTGGGCATCGACCAGGTCGCCGGCGATCTCGCGCGGATGGCCCATCGCTTCCTTGATGGCACGCGGGGTGATCTCGGTGAAGACCACCCGCTGCATCGGCTTGTCCTTGACCAGCCCGCGTTCCTTCAGGATCTCGGCGATGTGCCAGCTGATCGCTTCACCCTCGCGATCCGGATCGGTTGCCAGGAAGATGTCGTCGGCGGTCTTGGCAGCCTTGACGATGGCATCCACGTGCTTTTCGTTCTTCTCGATGAGGTCGTAGCGMATCGCGAAGTTGTTGTTGGGGTCGACCGCGCCTTCCTTCGGCACGAGGTCGCGCACATGCCCATACGAGGCCAGGACGGTGAAGTCCTTGCCGAGGTATTTGTTGATCGTCTTGGCCTTGGCGGGCGATTCGACGATGAGCAGGTGCTTGGGCATGTCAGTTATTTCTTTGGGCAGCGGCCCGGGGGAGGGCGCTAGGGTGGAGCAAATGGCCGCATTAGTGAAGGGCAGCGGGCGATATCCATAAACTGAACGCCCGGGTATGCGCCGGGCGTTCAGCTTCTTTCTCTTATTAGAGGAATCACGACGGGCCGCTCGTGTCAAGCGGCCCGGTGTGAGGATCCACTCAGGACATCGAGCTGGCGATGACCCCGATCATGGCGATGCCCAGCCCGATAGCGGCCACCGTGGCCAGGCCGGAAATGACCAGGATCACGATCGTGACGGTACCCAGGCCCGGTTCCTGCAGGTGTTCGTTCTCGGTGTAGGCCCATTTGTCGACCACCACCGTGTCGCAGATCATGTCGTGCAGGGCCTGCTTGCGTTCGGTGAAGGCGGCCATGATGAAACCGATCATCAGGGTCAGGCTGCTCAGCAGGAAACCGAAGTAGCGGCCGATACCGCGGCCCAGCGTGAGGCGTTCGCCGTTGCCCCGCACCACCTTGATGCCAACGGCCATTTTGCCCAGCGTCGCGCCGCCCGCCGAAGAATGGAAACCGGCGTAGTAGGCAACGCCCACCACCAGGCTGGCCGCCATCGCCAGCAGGCTCATCACCACGCCCACCGATTCGTTGCCCGACACCGCGCCGATCCCGTTGAAGATCAGGCTGATCGGGACGTTGATCACACCGACCACCAGCGAATCGATGAAGTAGCTGGCAAAGCGCTTCCAGAAGCCGGCATAGACCACGTCACCGCCACTGACCACCGCCGTGCCGGCATAGCTGCTGGCCGCCGGAGCCGTGTACGGCGAATGGGTACCGCCCCCGGTGCCGGGCAACGGCGCGGTGCCGTTGTCGATGGCGGTGTAATCGCCACGCAGGTCGAAGCCGCTGCCGAGGTTCTCGGCCGCGCTGGACAGGTTCTGCAGCTGCAGCTCGTCCACCGCYTCAGACAACGGTTTCCACTGCGGATAGCCTTCGCGCCACACCAGCGTGGCCAGGTTGATCTGCGCGCGCTGGAAACGCAGGCGCAGCTCATCGGCCGTCAACGGGCCCTGGCGTTCCTGGCCATCGGCGAAATACCACTCAGTCATTGCGTCAATCCCCTTTGATTCGTCCATGGACATCGGTCCGGTGTCAGCCGCGGCAATCGAGCGGCAGGTACTTGTCGTCGGCTTCGGAGGTGCAGGTCCAGTGCTGCTGGTCCGGGTCGTAATCCAGCCACAACAGCTTGCCGTCCAGCTTGGTCTGGTCGGGCACCGACAATGCCGCTTCGATGCCGCAATGGCTGTTGTCGAAGCGACCGATATGCACCGCCGCCAGCGCGCCGCTCGCGTAGTCTTCGGCCGCCTGGAAGCCTTCATCGGCATTCACCGGGCAGCGTCCGTTGGTGCTGACGAACTCGACCATCTGCAGCTTGATCGGCGCCAGTTCCGCGACAGCCTGCGTGGTTTTCGCGCGCAGCGTGTATTCCTGATAGGCCGGCAAGGCGATCGCGGCGAGGATGCCGGCAATGCCCACCAGCACCAGCACGCACACGCCGGCCACCAGGCCTGCGATCGCGCAGCCGGACAGGCCCTTGCGCGGCGGCACCGTGCCAGCGGCGAGGGGGGCGGTCGTCGGCGGCGGCGTCGCCACCGGTGGAACCGGCGCGGGGATCTGCGGTGGCACCGGTGCCACCGGCTCCACAGGGACGCTCACGGTGTCGATATCGGCCGGGATGACGGGATCGGATGCGCTGGTCGGGGGCGGCACCAGGACCAGACCGATCTCGTCGGCGACCTCGCGCAGCGGTTGCCACTGCGCCATGCCGTCGCGCCATACCAGCGTATCGGCCGCGATGCGGCTGGACTGGTAAAGCGCGATCAGCTCGTCAGACGCCAGCGGCCCACGCTGCTGGCGATTTCCTTCTGCATAGAACCACTGGCCCACGGCACGCTCCTGAATGCGCAAGGCGCCCAGTGTACGGTCAGTGGAGCGGTTCCGGTTCGTCAATGAACATCTGGGTTTCCATCCAGGCGTACGCCGCCTCGGAACCGGGCTGGTTGAACAGCACCATCAGCACCACCCACTTGAGGTCGTCCAGGTCCAGTTCGTCCTGGTCCAGCGCCATCGCCCGGTCCAGCACCAGCTCGCGCTGGTTGGCGTCGAGGATGCCGTGCTGCTCCAGGAACATCAGGAAACCACGCCCTTCGACGTCAAGCTTGTCCAGCTCCGGCCCGTGATAGATGCGCACGGGGCCATCGACCCGGGCCAGGGTCACGGCAGGCCGCTGGTCGGCCAGGGCATCGAGCCAGTCGAACGCTTTCTTGATTTCGGTGGGGCTGAAGCCGGCCTGTATCAGGCTGTTCTGGAGGGTGTCGCGGTCACGGACAAGGTCCGGATCCTCGCTGAAATAATGTTCGAACAGGTACAGCAGGACATCCAGAATGCTCTCTTTCATTGCCCCTCGGCCTGCGTCAACGACGCTGTGGAGGTGAAGAAACTAGGGTTTTCGACAGTAGCGCCCGTAATGGGCCACCACCTTTCCATCCAGTTCCATGATCAGCAGCATGGCCGACAGCTGGGCCGTCGTCAATCCGCTGCGCTGGATCAATGAATCCATACCCGTTGGGTTGTCATCCAGTGCCTGCCACAAGCGCTGGTAGTTCGGGTCGGAGAAGGGAGGGGCGCCTCGCGGCGTGGGTCGTGCCTGTTCAGTGGGGGCGTCCAGCCGGCTTCGCAAGGCCTGGCCGAGGCTGCCGGCCAGCGCGGTCAGCCCGGCGATCACCTCGTCAGGATGCTCCACCAGCTGGGCACCCTCACGGATCAGCCGATGGCAGCCACGGGCGCGCGGATTGCGCACCGAGCCGGGCACGGCGAAGACCTCGCGGCCGGCCTCGGCGGCCAGCCGCGCGGTGATCAGCGCACCGGAGCGATGGGCGGCCTCGATCACCAGCGTGCCCAGCGCCAGCCCGGCAATGAGCCGGTTGCGTGCGGGGAACTGATGCGCCTTCGGCGCGATCCCGGGCGGGTACTCGCTGACCACGGCGGCGCGCGCGGCGATCCGCGCCTGCAACCCGGCGTGGGCCGGCGGGTAGGTCTGGTCCAGCCCGGTGGCGACCACCGCCACGGTCAGTCCGCCCGGTACCTGCAGCGCGGCGTCATGGGCCCGCCCATCGACCCCGGCAGCCAGCCCGCTGACCACCGACAGACCGCTGCGCGCCAACGCCCCGGCAAATTCCGCGGCCAGCTCGGCGCCGCTGGGGGATGGGGTGCGGCTGCCGACCACGGCCACCCCGGGATGCCACAACGCGGCCGGGTCCCCCTGCACGAACAGGCCCGGTGGCGCCTCCGGCTGGTGGCGCAGCAACACCGGGTAGTCCTCGCCGGTGATGGACAGCAGGTGGTGGTCCGGTTCGGCCAACCATGCCTGTGCGCGGGCCAACAGGGCGGGATCGGGTGTCGCCAGGCGGCTGCACTGGCCGGGGCTGCAACCGGCCGCGCGCCAGGCAGCCGGGCCGGCGCGCAGGGCGTGGCCGGCATCGCCGTGCTGCTCCAGCAGGCGGCGGCGCGAAAGCACGCTGCCGCCGGCCAGGGCCAGACGCAGCACGGTGTCGGAATCATCGGTGAGAAGGGGGCTCATCCCCTCAGGCTAGGCCGCATACGCCGACGGCGCCCTGGGGCGCCGTCGGAGTGTTGCGTCAGGAATTGCCGCGTTACTGCGCRTCGGGGTGCTTGGCCGCGTAGCCGACCTGGACCGGCTTGACCCCCTGCATCACCAGCGCGTAGCTGACCTTGTCGAAGGTGCGGAACACCATCGCATGGGCGGCGTACTCGTCGGGCAGGGTGATCCGGCCGGCGCCGTCGGTCAGCGAATCGTCCATCCGCGACGAACCGGGGTACTTCATCGTGTTGGCCACGTGGCGGCCCTGGCGCCACAGCGACACTACGGTGCCGTTGTCGATGCCATTGGCGCTGCCGGCGGAGATGGCGATGACATCACGCGGCCCCCCGGACAGGAACATGTCCGTCACCGCCAGCACGCGGATGTCCAGGCCTTCGCTCTGGGCCGCCGGGACATGAGGGAAGAACTGCAGGTCGTAAGGATTGGCTTCGACCGGCACCAGACGATCGCCGTTGCGTACTTCACGCGCGCCGATCTGGGTCTGCAGGGCGATGGTGGTCACATCGACATTGCCGGAGGCAACCTTGGTGACCGTGCCTATGTTGACCTGGGCCAGCTCGTAGCCCAGCGTCTGGTTGCGCTTGCTGGGCACGAAATAGTTCTTCCAGACGTTGCCGCTGCCCGGCGTGACCTCACCGCGGGCGGTCAGCTCTTCGGTCGGCTTGGGCAGGGCGTAGCGGACGGTCGGACGGACCACCGCGTAGCGCTGGCCCACTTCCGCCCCGTCCAGGCCGCGCACGTAGGCAACCTGGCCGTTGGTGGCGCGCAGGCGGTTGTCTTCCAGGCCGGCCACGAACGGCAGCGACTTGATCTCATCGACCACGCTGAGCTGCTTCAGGAACGGTTCGACCTGATCCAGCGGGATCGCATTGATCGGCGCTTCCTGGCGCGGGCCGGGCTGGGCCACGACGCGGTCCAGGTAGGCCAGGCTGAGTACGTCGCCCGGGTAGATGAGATGCGGGTTCTTGACCTGCGGATTGGCCTGCCAGATCTCCGGCCACAACCACGGCTTTTTCAGGAAGCGCGCGGAAATGTCCCACAAGGTATCGCCCTTGCGGACGACGTAGGTATCCGGGTGCCCGCCATTCACTTCAACGGCGGTAGCATAGGTGGCGACGGTCAACATCGCCACGGCGACGACCGTACGAGTACGTTCAAACATAGGTGTGGTGCCTGATTCCCCAACAGGTGCCCGCACTATAGTCCAGAAACCGGGGCGCAGGGCAAGCGTTGGCGATAGAATTGCGACGTACGCCGCTTTGACCGGCGCCCCCTACCGGTATTTGCCATGGCTATCCTGCCTATCCTCGAGTTCCCCGACCCGCGCCTGCGCACCAAGGCTGCGCTGCTCGAACCCGCCGAAGTGACCGCCCCGGCGTTCCAGGAACTGATCGACAACATGTTCCACACCATGTACGACGC
>NZ_JBFULO010000093.1:0-11537 GCF_054049855.1 Stenotrophomonas sp. P5_B8
CAGGTAGAGCCACCCCATGGGCGGCTGCGCGCGGTGCCTGAGCGGAGCGCAGCCACCCATGGAGTGGCTCTATCGGTGCCGGGCACGAAAAAAGGGCGCAGCCCAAGCTGCGCCCTCCCTGTCATACGGTTGCCGCAATCGCTTACCAGAAGAACTGCAGGCGCGCTTCCAGGATGTTCGGGTCGTCGTTGACGAACGTGCGGCTGGCGGAGCTGTACTTCTTGCTGTCCACCATCACGTAGTTCAGCGCGAACTTGGTGTTGGAGCGCCAGTAGTAGTTCACGCCCACGGTCCAGATATCCATCTTGCCGCCGAGCACGCCATCGACGATCGGCGGGCGACCGGCAACCGGGTTGGCGGCCAGGTTGCCGTCATTGAGGTCCATGTGGTCGTAGCGCGCGCCCAGCTGCCACATGCCCGAGGCCGGCTCGTCCGGCAGGCCGGTGGTCGGCACGCCACCCTTGTAGCCCCAGCTTTCGCCGGTGATGTTCCACAAGCCGCTGACGTAATAGCCATCGCTGGTGTAGTTGTCGTGCGAGTAGCGCTTGGCCTTGCTGTTGTAATACTCGGCCTGGGCCTTGAACGGGCCGCCGATGTACATCGCTTCGGCGCCCATCGTGCTCACGCGGTCGGTGTCGACCAGGTTGCCGCTGTCGACCAGGCGCGCGGTGGCCAGGTCGGCGTTGGGACGGGCGCGCACGCGCAGGGTGTCAGCGTCGGTGTCGTACTCGACGTAGCTCAGGCCGAAATGCAGGACCTGGCCCTTCTCGTTGATCGGTGCCCAGGTGCCACGCGCGCCGTAGCCGCTGCCGTGGGCCAGATTGCGGGTCAGCTCGCGGCCGAAGGCGCTGGCGGTGACCGACCAGTTGTTGTCGCCGATGCTGTAGGCGCCACCGAGGCGGCGGGCCACCGCGTAGGTGTTGGTGACCGCAGCCTTGGAGATGAAGTCGTTGTTCTTGGTGCTGGACAGTTCTTCCAGGCTGTTGGGCTGCTTGAACTGGCCGAACTGAACGAAGTGGTTGGCGTTGCCGGCCAGCTTGTACTTCAGGTTGGTGTCCAGGAACTTGTCGGCCTTGGCGTCATAGCCCACCACCCACTCGATGTTGCCCGGGCCCTTGCCCTTGAGCACCAGCTCGGCGCGGCGCAGCTCGAATTCGCTGTTCTTGCCGTTGCCGGCGTCACCGCCGTTGAGGTCGGTCAGGTCGTTGTCGAACCAGTTGCCGTCGGCCTGGACCAGGCCTTCGAAGGTGATCTCCGAGCCGCCGATCACATCGATGGCCACTTCGGCGTGTGCGGCCGGGACGAACAGCGCAGCCGCAACGGCCGCAGTCAGGAGTTGGCGATGCAGTTTCATGGAGAGCCTTGCAGGCAGGTGGGAAGATGCTGCGCAGGCTAATTAGTGAAGATTGCGTAAATATGACAGTTTCGGACAAACCGACGGCCGGCCGGGGCCCGGCCACGTCTGGGCCTGCCATTGATGACCGACGCAGATGACGGCGGGGTTGCGTGAATATGGCAGTCGCGACCGCGGCTCAGGCGGCGGTCTTCTGCTTGAACCGGCACAGGTCGCGGATCACGCACTGCGGGCAGTCCGGTTTGCGCGCCTTGCACACGTAGCGGCCGTGAAGGATCAGCCAATGGTGTGCATCGCGCAGGAACTCGGTCGGTATCACCTTGACCAGCAGGTCCTCGACCGCGCGCACATCCTTGCCCGGGGCCAGCCCGGTGCAGTTGGACACGCGGAAGATGTGGGTGTCCACCGCCATCACCGGTTCGCCGAAGGCAGTATTGAGCACGACGTTGGCGGTCTTGCGGCCGACGCCGGGCAGCGCTTCGAGCGCGGCGCGGTCGCGTGGTACCTCGCCGCCATGCTGCTGTACCAGCAGCGCGCACGCGGCGATCACGTTCTTGGCCTTGGCGTTGTACAGGCCGATGGTGGCGATGTACTTCTTCAGGCCGTCCTCGCCCAGGTCGAGAATCGCCTGCGGCGTGTTGGCGACCGGGAACAGTTTGCGGGTGGCCTTGTTGACGCCCACGTCGGTGGCCTGCGCAGACAGCGTCACTGCGACCAGCAGTTCGAACGGCGAGCTGTACTCGAGCTCGGTCTTCGGGTGTGGATTGAGCTCGCGCAGACGCGTGAACATTTCAATCACGTCGGCGCGGGGCATGCGCGCGCTGCGCGGCGCAGGCTTGGCCGTCGCGGGTTTTTTCACGGTACTCATCAGGCGGTTTTTCCAGCGGCCTTGGCTTTGGCGCGCGCCAGGATCGCGGCGGCGGCGGGCGGCAGGGCGGGTTTCAATGCGGGGGTGGGCGCGGGGGGCGCGCGCCGCGCGTCACGTTCGGCGGCGCGACGCGCCAGCCGCTGGCTGCGATGGCGGTAGCGCGCGCGCGCGGCCCAGGCGCGTTGCAGTTGTTGCTGGGTCTGCAGCAGGCGCGCAGCCAACTCGGGGTGTCCGGGCAGCAGGTCGGCGTCACCGTGCTGCGGAACGTAGTCCATCAGCCCGGCGTCGAGCGCGGCGTCGAGGTCGCCATCGAGCACCAGTTGCAGCAGGCGCGCGGGCAGGGTGGGATCGGCGTGCGGCATGGTTCAGCGGTTCTGGAACACCGGCGGGCGCCGGGCAAGGAACGCCGAGGTGCCTTCGCGCATGTCTTCGGTGGCGAACATCAAACCAAACTGCGCGCTCTCGTATTCGAGCCCTTCGCCCAGCGCGCATTCGCCGCCGACGTGGATCGCGTCAAGAATGCCGCGCAGCGCCAGCGGCGCGGCCGTGGCCAATTGCGACGCCACTGCGTCCACGCGCGCGTCCAATGCCTCCACGCCGACCACTTCATTGACGATGCCCAACTGCAGGGCGCGCGCGGCGTTGATCGGGCTGCCCAGCAGGCACAGTTCCAGCGCGGCGGCGCGGCCGCACAGGCGCAGCAGGCGCTGGCTGCCGCCGAAGCCGGGAATCAGCCCCAGATTGATCTCCGGCTGGCCCACCTTGGCGGTTTCGACGGCGATGCGCAGGTGGCAGGCCATGGCCAGTTCCAGGCCCCCGCCCAGCGCAAAACCGTTGATCCGGGCGATCACCGGCTTGGGCATGCGCTCGATGCGGCGCATCAATTGTTGGCCCAGCAAGGAGAAGTCACGTCCCTGAACCGGGCTCAGTCCGTTCATTTCGGCGATGTCGGCACCGGCCACGAAGGCCTTCGGGCCGGCGCCGGTCAGCACCACCACGCGCACTTCGGGGTCGGCGGCGGCAGCGGCGAATGCGGCGTCCAGGCCTTGCAGCGTGGCCCGATCGAGGGCATTGAGCTTGTCCGGCCGGTTTACCGTCACGGTGCGGACGGCGCCGGCATCGGCAACGTGGACAGGATCGGGGGCGATGGGGGTGTCGGCCACGGCGGGGCTCCTGAAAAACGTTAAAAAAAAGTGATGTTGAACTCTTGAAACGAAGTCAGGTCAGAGCCTGCGTCGTTAGTGGCGAATCAACGTTGCGGCGGCTATCCTAACCCGTCGCCTCAGGGCGGCCCAACGCGTCCTGAGTTACCACCCCTGGAGAAAAGTTTGATGAAGTTGCGTTCTATCGCGGTCGCCGTCGCGGCCCTGGCCCTGACGGGCAATGCCTTCGCCCAGGACACCTCGTCCGAAAAGGGCAAGCTGAGCTATTACTTCGGTTACGACTACGGTAACAACCTGGCTGAACTCACCGCACGCGGCGAGCAGCTGGACATCAACTCGGTGGTGAAGGGCCTGCAGGATGCCTACGCCAAGAAGCAGCCGTCGATCACGGCCGAGCAGTTGAAGCCCGCCGTCGAAGCCTTCCAGAAGCGCGAGCAGGGCCGTGCCCAGGCCGCCAAGGCCGAGTACGAGAAGGCTGCCGCCGAGAACAAGACCAAGAGCACCCAGTTCCTGGCCACCAACAAGGCCAAGGCCGGCGTTCAGGCGCTGCCGAGCGGCGTGCAGTACCGCGTGATCGAAGCCGGCAAGGGCGCCAAGCCGACCCAGGCCAGCACCGTGCAGCTGGAAGTCGCCGGTCCGTATCCGTACGGCACCCGTCCGGCCGATGCCCGCCCGGCGCAGCAGATTCCGTCGATCAAGGTCAGCGAAGTCGAAATGAAGGCCATGCGCGAAGTGCTGCTGCAGATGCCGGCCGGCTCGAAGTGGGAAGTCACCCTGCCGCCGGAACAGGCCTACGGTGCCGACCCGCGTACCCCGTTCCCGCCGAACGTGGCCGTGCAGTTCGAAATCAAGCTGATCAGCGTCAAGTAAGAACAGCGTTACACCCCAGCGCGCCGGTAGTTTCTACCGGCGCGTTTTTGTTTCCGGCATAAACGGGTACCGCCGCATCCGCGTCCAATGGCGTTACTGTTGTCCGGTGACTATCTGCGAACATTCCACCCATGCCATACCCACGCCCTGCATCGGTCTGTGCGCACTGGATCGCGCCGGTTACTGCCAGGGCTGCCTGCGCAGCGTGGATGAAATCACCCGCTGGTCAACCATGAGCCGATACGAACAGAACCACGTCATGCAGCACACGCTGCCGCTGCGCGAGCAGTTGCGGCAGGCACTGCGTGGCTCGCCGGTGGAACACGAGCGCCTGCTGCGCGCGCTGCATCCACTCGACCAGCCGCCCACCGGCGATGGCTGGAACCGCAGCGAACTGATCGACCTGTTGCCGCCCGGCCCGCCGGTCGAGGCGGCGGTACTGGCCGGCATCGTGCCGCGGGCCGGCGGTGCGCAGGTGATCCTCACCCGCCGCACCGAAACCCTGCGCCATCACGGCGGGCAGGTCGGTTTTCCCGGGGGGCGCACCGAGCCGGACGATCGCGATGCAGTGGCTGCGGCGCTGCGCGAGAGCCAGGAAGAAATCGCGCTGCCGCCCGAACAGGTACAGGTGCTGGGTTACCTGGATCCGTTCGTGACCATCACCGGTTACCGGGTGATGCCGGTGGTGGCGGTGATCGATCCTGCCTTCGTGGCGGTGCCGCAACCGGAGGAGGTCGCCGACGTATTCGAAGTGCCGCTGGCCTATCTGATGGAGCCGGCCAACCTGCACCAGATCGAGATCGAACACCGCGGGCGCATCCGCCACGTCCTGGAATATGGCTGGCCAGGGCAGCGCATCTGGGGTGCCACCGCCGCCATCCTCTACAACCTGCGTCGCCGCCTGGAGCAGACCCCATGAATGCCGACATCCCTGCCTGGACCACCGTGGTCGATGTGGCCAGCCTCAACGCCGTGCTGGGGCAGGAGCACACCCGCGTGATCGACGCACGCGCCACCGCCAGCACCGCGATTCGCGTGGTCGACGCGCGGTTCGCGCTGGCCGATCCGCAGTCCGGCGCGCAGGCCTACGCGCAGGGACATATCCCCGGTGCGCTGCATGCCGACCTCAATCGCGACCTGGCCGACATGGGCAAGGTCGGTCACGGCCGCCACCCGCTGCCGGACGAGGCCGTGTTCGCYGCCACGCTGGGCCGTTGGGGCATCGCCGCCGATACCCAGGTGGTGGTCTACGACGCCGCTGACGGCAGCATGGCCGCCGCACGGCTGTGGTGGCTGCTGCGCCTGATCGGGCACCGCCGGGTGGCGGTGCTCGACGGCGGCCTGGCCGGGTGGCAGGCCGCCGGCCTGGCGGTGACCACCGACATTCCCGTCGTCGCCCCCGTGCCGACCTATCCGGGCCGGTTCGATCGCGACCAGATCGCCTCGGTCGGCGAAGTCGCCGCGCGTCTGAAGCACGCGCCGGGCTGGTTGCTCGACGCGCGCGCGGGCGAACGCTTCCGCGGCGAAGTGGAACCGCTGGACCCGGTCGCCGGGCATGTGCCGGGCGCAGTCAATCGTCCGTTCGCGCTCAACGTGCATGACGGACGCCTGCGCACCGCCGCGGATCTGCGCGCGGCGTTGCAGCCGGTGATCGGCACGCACCCGCCCGAGCAGGTGGTGCTGATGTGTGGTTCGGGCGTCACCGCCTGCCACTTGCTGCTGGCGATGGAAGTGGCGGGCCTGGCCGGCGCGCGCCTGTATGCCGATTCGTGGAGCGGCTGGGTCAGCGATTCCACCCGTCCGGTCGCGACCGGCGCCTGACACCCCGGACCGTCCGAGGGGGGCGTGGCCCGACGCGCTCAGCCGCGCAGTTCGCGCAGCGGCGCGGCCGCCAGCACCCGCGGCCAGGGGAACAGCGGACCGGGGTCGCGCTTGCGCGGCACGCGCCGTTCCGGGTCGTCGCTGGCCACTTCTTCGCGCGTATCCAGCCACTCGTGGCCGGCGATGTGCCGCAGGCCGGGCAGGGCATCGCACAGGTAATGCAGCAGGTCGATCAGTGCGGCGATCTGCGCGTCGGTGTAGGGCTCGTCCATGGCCTGGTGGCGCGAGTCCAGCCAGTGCGGGTAGCGGCCGCGGTTGACCAGTTCGATACCGATCGAGCGCGGGTTGTAGCCGCTGACGTGGTGCGCTACGCGGTCCAGCGCCACGTACTGCACGATGCGGCCATCGCGGTCGATGTAGAAGTGGCCGCTGTTGCCGCTGCCACTGGCGTACAGCACGCGCTCGCCGTAGTCGCGCGCCATTGCCAGATCCGGAAGTTCGGTGCAGTGGATCACCACCAGATCAACCTGTTCCGGCGCACGCGCGGCCAGGCGATCCTGGTAGGGCAGGGGCTGCAGATCGATCAGGGGTGGGACGCGCTGGGGCATGCGCCGATGCTAGCATTCAGGGCATGACTGCCTACATCGAATCCCACCCGGTGCGCGCATGAGCCGCGGCCACTGCATCCTTTCCCACGGCTTTGAAAGCGGCCCGGACGCCACCAAGGTGACCGCGCTGGCCGAGGTCGCCCAGCGCCTGGGATGGACCCACGAACGCCCGGACTACACCGACCTGGATGGCATGCGCGAGGTCAGCAGCGTCGGTGACGTGCGCGCCCGCCTGCAGCGCCTGCTCGGTCGGGCCGCCACGGCCGCCGAGCGCGGCCCGGTGGTGCTGGCCGGTTCCAGCCTGGGCGCCTACATCGCGGCGATCGCCTCGTTGCAGGTGCCCACCGCCGGCCTGTTCCTGATGGTGCCGCCCACCACGATGGGCCCGATGCCGCCGCTGGACGCCGCCCGCGTGCCCACCAGCGTGGTCCACGCCTGGCACGACGAGCTGATTCCGCCGGCACAGGTCATCGCCTGGGCACAGGCGCGCTCGGCGCGGCTGCTGCTGGTGGATGACGGGCACCGGTTGAACAACCACGTCGCGGCCTCGGCGAAGGCGTTCGAGGAACTGCTGCTGTCGCTTTGAGGGCGTAAGGGCCGGGGTGCTGGGAGATCGTGGCGAGCCGGCCAGCGGCCGGCACTCCCCTGGCAAGGCGTTCCCGGCCGCCTCACGTACAATGCCCATCCCGGCCCTCGCGCCGGACTGCTTGCCGTGCCCGTGGGCACCCCCTTTCCGCTGACCTGCGATACCGATTCCGTGAAATTCTTTGTTTCCTGCGCCAAGGGCCTGGAGTACCTGCTCGCCGACGAACTGCTGGCGCTTGGCCTGGAGAAGGCCACCGCCACCATTTCCGGTGTGAATGCCGAGGGCGAGCTGCCGCAGGCGCTGCAGGTCGTGCTGTGGTCGCGCCTGGCCAGCCGCGTACTGTGGCCGCTGACCGAGTTCGACTGCCCCGACGAAGGTTCGCTGTACCAGGGCGTGGCGGCGATGGCGTGGGAAAAGCACATCAGCCCCGAGCTGACCCTGTCGGTGGACGCGCACGTGTCCGGTACCGAGATCACCCATGCGCGCTTCGCCGCGCAGCGGGTCAAGGACGGCGTGGTCGACAGCCTGCGGTCGCAGGGCCTGGAGCGTCCATCGGTGAACACCGAGTTCCCCGACGTGCGCATCAACCTGTCGCTGCGCAAAGGCCGGGCCACCATCTCCATCGACCTGGGCGGCGGCCCGATGCACCGCCGTGGCTGGCGCATGGCGCAGAACGAAGCGCCGCTGAAGGAAAACCTGGCCGCGGCCGTGCTGCTGCGCGCCAACTGGCCGAAGATCCACCGTGAAGGCGGCGGCCTGCTCGACCCGATGTGCGGCAGCGGCACGCTGCTGATCGAAGGCGCGCTGATGGCCGCCGACGTCGCCCCGGGCCTGCAGCGCCACGGCAGCATTCCGCCGAGCCGCTGGCTGGGCTTCGACCGCGATGCCTGGAACACCCTGATGGCCGCGGCGCGCGAGCGCGAAACCGCCGGCCGCACCGCGCTCAAGCAGGTCATCCACGGCAGTGACATCGACCCGCATGCGATCCGCGCCGCCAAGGAAAACGCGGAAACCGCCGGCGTTGCCCATGCGATCTGGTTCGGCGTGCGTGACATCACCGACGTGCAGGTGCCGCCGCAGGAAACCGGCTGCGTGGTCTGCAACCCGCCCTACGACGAGCGCCTGGCCGCCGATGCGGTGCTGTACCGCCGGCTGGGCGATGCGCTCAAGCGCGCGGTGCCGCAGTGGCGCGCCAGCCTGCTGTGCGGCAGTGCCGACCTGGCCTTCGCCACCGGCCTGCGCGCCAGCAAGAAATACCAGCTGTTCAATGGCGCCATCGAGTGCGCGCTGATCGTCTGCGACCCGATCGCCGTGCCGCAGCGCGAAAACGCCAGCCAGCCGCGTGAGCTCAGCGAAGGCGCGCAGATGGTGGCCAACCGCCTGCGCAAGAACATCAAGAAGTTCAAGAACTGGCGCGCCCGCGAGGCCATCACCTGCTACCGCGTCTACGACGCCGACCTGCCTGAGTACGCGGCCGCCATCGACGTGTATGAAGAAGATGCCGGCGCGGGCCGCACCTTCCTGCACGTGCAGGAATACGCCGCCCCGGCGACCATCCCCGACGTGGACGTGCGCCGCCGTCGCAACGAGCTGCTGTCGGCCGCGCGCGAGGTGTTCCAGGTGCCTGCCGAGCAGGTCGCGCTGAAATCGCGCGAACGCGGCAAGGGCGGCAGCAAGTACGGTCGTTTCGAACAGCGCGGCGAGTTCGTGCTGGTCCGTGAGAACGATGCGCTGCTGCGCGTGAACCTGTTCGACTACCTCGACACCGGCCTGTTCCTGGACCATCGCCCGCTGCGCTGGCACATGGCCCAGGAGGCGATCGGCAAGCGCTTCCTCAACCTGTTCTGCTATACCGGCGTGGCCAGCGTGCAGGCCGCGGTGGCCGGTGCCGCCTCGACCACCAGCGTGGACCTGTCCGGCACCTACCTGCAGTGGTGTGCCGACAACCTGGCACTCAATGGCAAGGGCGGCAGCGCGCACCAGCTGATCCAGGCCGATGCACTGGCCTGGCTGGAAGCCGAGCGCCATCGCTTCGACGTGATTTTCTGCGATCCGCCGACCTTCTCCAATTCCGCGCGTGCCGAAGATTTCGACGTGCAGCGCGAGCACGTGCGCCTGCTGCGTGCGGCCGTGGCGCGGTTGAGTCCGGAGGGCGTGCTGTACTTCTCCAACAACTTCCGCCGCTTCAAGCTGGACGAAGAAGCGATCAAGGAATTCGCCGAGTGCAAGGAGATCTCCGCCGACACCATCGGCGAGGATTTCGAACGCAACCCGCGCATCCATCGCGCCTGGGAACTGCGCCGCTACGGCGCATGATGGACGGGGCTGCCATGGACGACAGCGCCCTCCACGCCGACGGACTCGTCCTGCGTCCTTTCGAGGATGTCGATGCCGTCGGTTTCGCTGCGGCGGTGCGCGAGTCGGCCGCCGGCATGCAGCGTTGGATGCCGTGGTGCTCGGTCGATTACAGCGCCGACCAGGCGCTGCAATGGTTCCAGGCCTGCCGCGAGGGCATGCTGGCGGCGACGGCGTACGAGTACGGCGTCTTCGACCAGCGGACGGCCGCATTCGTGGGCGGCGCCGGATTGAACGCGATCCGGCACGATCATCGCTTCTGCAACCTGGGCTACTGGGTACGGCAGTCACGGCAGGGCGAAGGCATCGCCACGCGCGTCGTGCAGGCACTGGCGGCCCAGGCGTTCGGGCCGCTGCAGCTGCAGCGGGTGGAAATCATCGTGGCGGTGGGCAACCTGGCCAGCGAACGGGTGGCGGTGAAATCCGGTGCGCTGCGCGAAGGCGTGGCCCGCAACCGGCTGGTCATCGATGACCGCCCCGCACCGGCGCACGTGTTCTCCCTGGTGCCCTGACCGGGTAACCCCGTTGCGCCGGCCACAGCCCGGCACGGCGTGCAGATCCCTGATCCGTCACGCCTGCCCGGCGGCTGGGTGAGCCCGTAGAGCCGACCGTTGGTCGGCTGCTGTCCGCGCAACACCGATCACCGGGCACAGCCCGGCACCGCGTGAAGATCCCTGATCCGTCACGCCTGCCCGGCGGCGGGTGACCCCGTAGAGCCGACCGTTGGTTGGCTGCCGTCCGCGCAACACCGATCACCGGGCACAGCCCGGCACTACGAGTCAGCGCGCGACCAGCGCCACCGCCAGCCCCACCACCGGCAACGCCCACGCCAGCGGCGCGATCCAGCGCGGCCGGAACGGGTACAGCCCAAAGGCGATCAGCATGCCGCTGACCGTCATCGCGCCCAGCCACACCACCGGGCCGGCGGCCCAGCCGTGGTCCCACACGCACAGCGCGAACGCCAGCGTCAGCAATGCCCAGCCCAGCGATCGCCACAGGCGCATGCGTGCCGGCGTGGCCGCCGCCTTGCCGTGCAGGTCGAGCTGGTGCTTGTCCATCGCCAGCGACAGCGCGGTGAACGCGGAGAAACTCACGGTGATGGCCAGCAGCATCATGCGTTGACCTCCGCGCCCGCGCTTTCCCGGGCCTTGGCCGCCGCCGCCGCCGCGGCCTGGCGCTTCTTCTTCTCGGCCGCGCTCAACGCCGGCTGCCAGCGCTGCATGCGCAGGCCGCAGTACGCCAGCATCGCACCGAAGGCGAGCATCATCAGGTCGAACCCGGCCAGCACCCAATCACCGTTGCGCAGGGTCACGCCCAGATGCGCCTGCGTGGTGAGCGCATTGAGCACCGGAATCAACGCGAACAGCGCCGCGCCCAGGTACAGCTGCCATGCCCACATCAACCGCTTGGGCCAGATGAAGGCGGCCAGCAGCGCCGCGCCCCACGCGTAGAAAAATACGTTGGCTTCGGCGTCGGAACGCTCGGCCATCTGTACCGGCAGCAGCCGGTTGCCCCAGAAATAGGCGGCAAACGCGATCGGCAGGCCGGCCACCGCGCCGATGTTGAGCGCATCGACCAGGCGCAGGCCGAAGCCGATCTTCCCGGACTTGGCATGCTTGGGACGTTCCTTCACCGCCCACAGCACCACGCCGCTGGCCACCATCAGGCAGCCGATCAGCCCGGACACGAAGAACAGCGCGCGCAGCCCCCAATCGGCGAAGCGCGCCAGGTGCAGGCCGTACATCACCCCGCGGGTCTGGGTGGCGCCACCGGACAGCGGGCTGGCCTCGATCAGTTCGCCGCTCACCGCGTCATAGCGCAGCGACGGGGTATCCACCGACAGGCGCTTGCCGTCGCGCTGGTACACATCGATCACCGCGTTGGCGCCACCGGGGTGGTACAGGGTGAACCC
>NZ_JBFULO010000094.1:0-11484 GCF_054049855.1 Stenotrophomonas sp. P5_B8
CGCGCGCGGGGATGTCGTGGAAGCCGTTGGCTTCGCTGCTGGCGGCGATGTGGACGTTGACGTAGGGCTTGACCTGCTTGATCGCGGTCTTGCCCCAGTGCCCGGTGAGCACGTAGTCCACCGTCTGGCCGGGCTGGGCGAAGTTGAGCGCGAGCAGGGCCTGCTGGGTGGTGGCGCCACCGGCCAGGAACAGCACGGCGTAGTCATCGGGGATGCCGATCAGACGGCGCAGATCGGCGTCGGCCTGGGCGGCGACAGCCATGAACTCCGGGCCGCGGTGGCTCATTTCGACAATGGAGGCGCCAGCGCCATTCCATTCCAACATCTCTTCCTGCGCCTTGCGCAGGACCGATTCCGGCAGGGTTGCAGGGCCGGCACTGAAGTTGAACGCGCGCGTCATGTCACACCTATGGGGCAAGACCCCTAGTATGCCGCAGCGCACCAGGCTTGCGGCCTTGCAGCACAAGGCAAATTTGGTTGCAAACGAATCTATCCGACCACCTTCCGGTAGTGCCGCCCGCTGGCCGGCAACCCATGACCCATCACCACAAGTAGTGCCGGCCGCTGGCCGGCAACCCATGACCCCATCACCACGCGAGTAGTGCCGGCCGCTGGCCGGCAACCTCATGACCCCACGAGGACACGCGCCGAGCCGCCCAACAGCCGCCCTACCGCAGACGCGTCAACGTGCCCCGAACCACAGCAGGCCGCTGATGACGGCCGCCAACAGCAGCGAACTGGCCAGCAGCCACGGCCAGCGGCTCACGCGTCGCGGCTTGACCGGCACGGCGGTCGGTGCCGGCAGGTCGAGCAGGTCATCCTCGTCTTCGCTGACGATGCGCACGCGGCTGTCGTGCGGCACTTCCAGCACGAAGCGGTGCTGGGTATCGAACACCAGCTGGTCGCCCGGCAGCAGCCAGCAATGCCGCACCGCCACGCCGTTGACCCGGGTTGATTCACCCGCCCCAAGGTCACGCAGCAGCACGCGGTCGCCGTGCAGTTCCAGCCGCGCATGCTGCTCGGCGAAGGCCGGATCGTCGACGACGATGTCCGCGTCGGCGCTGCGGCCGATCAGGCGCGGGCGGTCCAGGGTGAAGCTGCGGCCGTGGTGCTGGCCTCCGAGTCCGCGTAGCAGGCGCTGCTCTTCGCTGCCGGCGTCGCTGCGCACGGGGGCCTGGTTGGCCGCCTCGCATTCGCCCTGGATGAGCATCTCCACGCCATCGGCGTAGACCGCATCACCGGCCCGCAGCATCGCCATGCGCCGCACCGGGCGCCCGTTGACGTGGATGCCACGGATGCCATTGGCCACCTGCAGCCACAGGCCGCGGTCGTCCAGGCAGAACTGGGCCAGCAACAGGTTGCCGACCGCGTCGTTGCTGAGGCGGACACTGCCCGAGGCGTGGCGCACGATGCGTTGCACCCCGGGCCGCAGGGGCTGGTCGGGCTGTTGGCGATGGGTGAAGTGAACTAGCAGGTTCTGCACGCGGCGAAAGCCTAGCAGGTTGCATGTCATCGAAGAAGAAGTGTGACGCAGACCTTGGAGTTGCGCGCAAGGATGCGCACAATGCACGCCCTTCCCCGCAGCCGCCCGCCAGGAGCCTTCATGTCCAACATCGATATCCGCCACGCCCACACCCTGCCCGCCGATGGCGCGCGCCAGGCGATCGAAGAGGTGGCCGCCAAGCTGTCCGAGCGCTTCGGGCTGCAGAGCAGCTGGGTGGGTGACGTGCTGAATTTCAACGGTTCCGGCGTGGACGGTGCGATCGAACTGCATCCGGGCGCCGTGCGGGTCACCGCCAAACTGGGCTTCCTGCTGTCGGCGATGAAGGGCATGGTGGAGAGCGAGATCCAGCGCGTGCTTCAGGAAAAGCTGGGCTGAACCCCGTCCGCCGCGCTGCGCCGGCCATCACACCGCGCAAAGCCGGCGCTGATTAGCATCCGGGGTGTCCATCAACAGGATCGCCCCATGACCGCACACGACGACTTCGACGACCGCGATACGCGCAGCCCCGGCGACAAGCCCTCGCTGCAGGAACAGGCCGAACGCTTCTCGCGCAAGCTGACCGGTTCGGCCCAGCAGGTGTGGCTGGCCGGGCTCGGCGCCTTTGGCCGTGCCCAGGCCGAAGGCAGCCGCTTCTTCGACAATCTGGTGAAGGAAGGCGAGACCATCGAGGCCCGCAACCGCGAAGAAGCTGGCGACGCGCCGCGCTGGCGCGACAACGTGGAAGAACACCTGGGCGAAGCGCGCGAAAAGGCCGCCGGTACCTGGGACAAGGTGGAGAAGGCCTTCGACGACCGTGTCCAGGGCGTGCTGAAGCGCCTGCACATCCCCACGGCCGAAGACGTGGCCGCGCTCAATGCGCGGATCGATGCGCTGAACGCGCGGGTCAACCGGGCCGAGTCGCGCAACAACTCCCCCAATGCCGACCCGGCTCCGGGCAGCCACCAGTCTCCGGGCGGCGCCTGACTGCCGCCCCACCCCGACTCCACCGAATGTTGCAAAGCAGCACCGCTTTGTTGACAATCGGAATCGACCCGCCAATCGCTGTTGCGCCGTTTGTTCCCTCCCCTCACGGCTATGGATTGGCGGGTTTTTTGTGCCCGATAGCCTGACAAACTGAGACGCCTGTCACCGGGTACGCACGCGGTGCCGCTGGACCTGCATTGATGACGTTCCGCAGACGCCCGCCAGCGCATATAAACTGTCTACGCACCCCCGCGTTCAACCTCAGCGCCTCATGTTCTCCTGGATTCTCGCGTTACTGTTGGCCCTCATCGTCTGGACGCTCTGCGCCGCCTGGTTCTGGCTGGTGAAGCGACGCCGCAAGGAGACCCGGCTGGGCCTCAATGCCCTGGCAGGCATGCACTGGCGTGACTTTTCCGAGATCGTGCGGCGTGCCATGCGCGAGCAGCGCGGCCTGCAGGACGTGCCCGGCGAAGTGGACGACAGCCGCGAACCGCGCAGCGATTTCCTGATGCAGGACGCCCAGCAGCAGCGCTGGCTGCTGTCGTGCAAGCACGGACGCGCGTACCGGATCGGCACGGCGGCGGTGAATGAGCTGGGCGCCGCCGCGCGGTTGGCTGGCGCCCGCGGCGGCATCCTGATCACCGAGGGCATGGTCGAGCGCGATGGCCGCAGTGCCGCCGAGAAGCAGGGTGTGGAAGTGCTGGACGGGCACCTGCTGTGGCCACTGCTGCAGCCCTACCTGCCCGGCGATATGGAATCGCAGGTCAAGACCGCCGCGCGCCGTGAGGCGATCCGCCGCATTTCGATTGCCGCACTGGGCTCGCTGACGCTGGGGCTGCTGGTTGGCATGGGCTACCTGACCTCGCGCATGGATCACGCCACGGTGGCCGAGACCGAGGCGCCCGCCCGTGCCGCTGGGGCCACGCCTGCCGCATCTGTGGCGGCGCAACCCGCGCTTTCGCCGGCTACGCCGGACCCCGCGCCCGCCACCGCGATCGCCGCTGCACCTGCCGCCGGCACCCCGGGCATCCTCGGCGACGACGCCGATCCGGACCCGGCCACGCTGGCGCGCTACCAGAAGGAACTGGCCCGCACCCTGACCACCCAGCCGGGCGTGCTCAGCGCGTTCTGGTTGACCCGGCAGACCCTGGCGGTGAACCGCAACGACGAGATCGACACGATCTGGCCGCGGGTCTGCACCGAAGTGAAGCGCTACCCGTCACTGCGCACGGTGCGCATCCAGCTCAACCCGCGCGTGGGCGTGGACGAGCCGGTGCGCTGGCGCCAGTGCGCCACGCTGTGAACCAGCACGGGTAGATCGGCCACTCGGAACCGCGCGCATGGCGGTCCCCGCAACGGCAGCGACAGCCGCTAGCGCCCGCCGGGCGCGAAGCGCGCCACCAGGTCCCAGGCATCGCCGAGGAACATCTGCCTCACACAGGTGATCGGCTGCTCGCCGCGCCAGGTCAGCCGGTCGATGACCAGGCAGGCGGTCCCCGGCTTGACCTCCAGCAACGCGGCGGCCGCCTCGTCGGCGCCCCAGGCACTGATGCGGTGCTGGGCGCGCGTCCAGGACACGTTCTGCAGCAGCCAGCTGCCCGGCGCGGTGGTGTCGAAATCCACGTCCAGCACTTCCGGCACGCAGACCGGGCTGATCAGACGGTGTTCCAGCGCGAACGGGCGACCGTCGGCGCGGTGCAGGCAGCGGATCGCCAGCAGCTTTTCGCCACCGGACAGGGCCATCTCTTCTTCAGCCTGCGCACGCGGCCGGCGATAGGCCCGCTCCAGCAGCTGGTAGCCATAGACATGCCCGCGCGCGGCCACGGCCATGGCGATATCGGGGATTTCCAGCGCCACCTGCTCCAGATGCGGCGGCTGCCGGGCCACGAAGGAACCGGCACGGCGACGGCGCTCGATCATGCCGCTTTCGGCCAGCGCGGTCAGCACCTTGTTCACGGTCATCCGCGAGCAGCCGTACTGCTCCATCAGCTCGTGCTCGTAGGGGATGCGGAACCCCGGCTGCCACTGGCCGCTGAGGATGCGGCTTTCCAGTTCGGCGCGGATGCGCTGGTTGAGGGTTTCTGCTTTCTTGCCCGTCACTCGGGAGTCCTGGAAGGGTGCGACCGGCACTCAGCCGGCCGACAACAACGTACGCAATGCATCGGCGAAACGAGCGGCCACTGCGTCACGCTGCAGGTGACGGCCCTGCTGGACCAGCTGGCGACCTTGGCGCCACACCGAACGCACCGCACCATTACGTGCGGCGAACACCCAGCTGTCAAGCAAGGCATCGCCGTCACGGGCGATCAGCGCCGGATGCGACGGATCCAGCTCCACCACGTCGGCCGGCGCGCCCGCCTGCAGCCCGCTGGCCACGCCCAGCGCCTGGCCGGCGCCGTGCAGCGACTGTTCGAACAACCAGCGGCCGCTGGACTGGCCATCGCCCGGGGCCAGCACGTTGCGCCCGCGTAGCTGCAGGCGCTGCCCATATTCGAGCAGGCGCAGTTCCTCGGCCGCATCGATCAGCACGTTGGAGTCCGAGCCAACCCCGAACCGGCCGCCGGCCCGCGCGAAGGCCTGCATCGGGAACAGACCGTCGCCGAGGTTGGCCTCGGTGATCGGGCACAGGCCCACGACCGCGCGGCTGGCCAGGATACGGCGCACTTCATCGTCATCCACATGGGTGGCATGCACCAGGCACCAGCGCGCATCCACGGCGGCATGTTCATACAGCCAGCGCACCGGCCGCAGCCCGCTCCACGCCACGCAGGCATCAACCTCGCGGGTCTGCTCGGCGATGTGGATGTGCACCGGGCCGGTGGTCAGCGGCAGCAGCGCCGCCAGCTCATCGCCGGTGACCGCGCGCAGGCTGTGCGGAGCGATGCCGAGCACCGCGTCGTCCATGCCTTGGAGTGCGCGGGCGCAGCCCTGCAGCAGCTCGGCAAAGCCGTCCACGTCGTGGATGAGGCGGCGCTGGGCCGGATTGGGCGGCGCGCCACCGAAATCGGCGTGCGCATAGAACACCGGCAACAGGGTCAGGCCGATGCCACTGCCCTGCGCGGCCGCAGCAATGCGCTCGGCCATTTCGGCACGGTTGGCATACGCGCTGCCGTCGGCGGCGTGATGCAGGTAGTGGAACTCGCCGACCCGGGTGAACCCGGATTCGAGCATCTCCACGTAGGCCTGCTCGGCGATGGCCTGCACCGCGTCGGGCTGCAGGTGCGCCAGGAAGCGATACATCAGCTCGCGCCAGCTCCAGAAGCTGTCACCGCTGTTGCCGCCGATTTCGGTCAGCCCGGCCATGCCGCGCTGGAAGGCATGGCTGTGCAGGTTGCCCAGCCCCGGCAACGCAATGGCCAGCGCGGTATCACCGGGTTGCGCCGGCACCCCGGCGCTGACCTCGGCCAGCGTGCCGTTGGCGCAGACGATGCGCACATCGCGGGCCCAGCCCTGCGGCAACAGCGCGTGGGCGGCGTGGAAAACGAGCGGCGGCGTCAGAGCGGAGACGGGGGTGGCTGGCATCACTGGACATCCCGGAAGTGGCGCCTATATTGTATAGACATATAAGCCGATGTGGTTGCTGCCATGCACTGTGACACCCTCTGGTACAACGCCCACCTGATCACCGTCGATGGCCCGGACTTGGGGATTATCCAGGACGGTGTCATCGCGGCCACCGATGGGCGCATCGTGCATGTGGGTGCAGCCGGTTCAGAGGCACACCTGCAACCGGGCCAGCGCATCGACGCTGGCGGGCGCTGGATCAGCCCTGGCCTGATCGACTGCCACACCCACCTGGTCTACGCCGGCAACCGCGCCGGCGAATTCGAACAGCGCCTGCAGGGGGTGAGCTATGCCGATATTGCCCGTGCCGGCGGTGGCATCGTGTCCACGGTGCGCGCCACCCGCGCGGCCAGCGAATCCGACTTGCTGGCCGCCAGCCTGCCACGACTGGACGCGATGCTCGCCGAAGGCATCACCACGATCGAAATCAAATCCGGCTACGGCCTGAGCCTGGACGATGAGACCAAGCAGTTGCGCGTGGCCCGGGAGCTCGGCCAGCGGCGTGCGGTCGAGATCGTGCCGACCTTCCTCGGCGCGCACGCGATTCCGCCGGGGCGCGAGGCGCAGGAGTACATCGACGAGGTCTGCAACGTCATGATTCCGGCGGTGGCCGCGCAGGGCCTGGCTGAAGCGGTGGACGTGTTCTGCGAAAACATCGCCTTCAGCACCGCACAAGCCGAGCAGGTCTTCGCGGCCGCGCAACAGCATGGACTGGCAATCAAGATCCACGCCGAGCAACTCAGCAACCAGCACGGCGCCGCCCTGGCTGCACGTCATGGGGCGCTGTCGGCCGACCATATCGAACACCTGGATGCCGACGGCATCGCCGCGATGGCCGCCGCCGGTACCGTGGCGGTACTGCTGCCAGGCGCGTTCTATTTCACCCGCGATACCACCCTGCCCCCGATTGCCGCACTGCGCGCCGCCGGGGTGCCGCTGGCGCTGGCCACCGATTCCAACCCGGGCACCTCGCCGCTGACCAGCCCGCTGCTGGCCATGAACATGGCCGCCACGCTGTTCCGCATGACCGTGGACGAGTGTATCGCCGGCTTCACCCGTGAAGCGGCGCGCGCACTGGGCCGCCATGAGCGCATCGGCCGGTTGGCGGTTGGCCTGGACTGCAATCTGGCCCTGTGGGACATCGAGGCACCTGCCGACCTGGTGTACCGCATGGGCTTCAACCCGCTGCACGCGCGCGTGATGCGCGGCGTATCCGTCTGACCCTTGTGATGTCTGGAGATTCCATGAGTACTACCCTGACCCTGCAGCCCGGCGCGGTGACGCTGGCGCATTGGCGCGCGATCTTCGACGGCGCGCGCGTGCGCCTGGACCCGTCTTCGGCTGCGGCGGTGCTGCGCAGCGCGCAGACCGTGGCCGATATCGTGGCCAAGGGCGACCCGGTCTATGGCATCAATACCGGATTCGGCAAGCTGGCCAGCGTGCGCATCGAGCGCGATGACCTGGAAACCCTGCAGCGCAATATCGTGCTCTCCCACGCCGCCGGCGTCGGTGAGCCAATGCCCACACCGGTGGTGCGGCTGATGATGGCGTTGAAGCTGACCAGCCTGGCCCAGGGAGCTTCCGGCATCCGCCCGCAGACGCTGGCACTGCTGGAAGCGTTCCTGCAGCACGGCATCGTGCCAGTGATCCCCTGCCAGGGCTCGGTCGGCGCCTCGGGCGACCTGGCGCCGCTGTCGCACCTGGCCAGCGTGATGATCGGCGTGGGCGAAGCGTTCTTGAACGGTGAGCGCCTTCCCGCCGCCGAAGCGCTGGCGCGCATCGGGCTGACCCCGCTGGTGCTGGGCGCCAAGGAAGGTCTGGCGCTGCTCAACGGCACCCAGTATTCCACCGCCTACGCACTGGCTGGGCTGTTTGCGATCACCACCGTGTTCCATGCCGCGCTGGTCACCGGCGCGCTGTCGGTCGAAGCGGCCAAGGGCTCGGACACCCCCTTTGATCCGCGCATCCACCAGATCCGCGGGCAGCGTGGACAGATCGCCACCGCCGCAACGCTGCGCACGCTGATGCAGGGTTCGGCCATCCGCGAATCGCACCGCGACAACGACGTGCGCGTGCAGGACCCGTACTGCCTGCGCTGTCAGCCGCAGGTGATGGGCGCGGCGTTCGACGTGATGCGCCAGGCCGCCACCACGCTGGCGATCGAAGCCAACGGCGTGTCCGACAACCCGCTGGTGTTCACCGACACCAACGAGGCACTGAGCGGTGGCAACTTCCACGCCGAGCCGGTGGCCTTCGCCGCGGACATGCTGGCGATGGCGATCTGCGAGATCGGCTCGATCAGCGAGCGCCGCACCGCGATGCTGGTCGACCCGGCACTGTCGGGCCTGCCCGCCTTCCTCACCCCGAAGCCAGGCTTGAACTCGGGCTTCATGATTCCGCAGGTGACCGCCGCCGCGCTGGTCTCGGAGAACAAGCAGCGCGCCTACCCGGCCAGCGTTGATTCGATCCCGACCTCGGCCAACCAGGAAGACCATGTATCGATGGCCGCACATGGCGCGCGTCGGCTGCTGGCGATGGCCGAGAACGCGGCCAACGTGGTCGGCATCGAACTGCTGGCTGCCGCGCAGGGCTGTGATTTCCACGCCCCGCTGCGTTCCAGCGACGCGCTGGAAACCGTGCGTGCGCGCCTGCGCGCGCAGGTGCCGACGCTGCAGGACGATCGCTATTTCCATCCGGACATGGTGGCCGCCACCACGCTGGTCCGCAGCGGCGCGGTGGCCGAAGGCCTGACGCACCTGCTGCCGCAGGTGGAGCCGCTGGCATGACCCTGCACCCGGAATGGTTGCAGGTGCACGAAGGCGAGGCGCCATTGATCGTCAGCTTTCCGCACACCGGCAGCGAGCTGCCGCACGACCTGATCGACCGTTACCACTCGCCGTGGCTGGCCCGGCGCGATACCGACTGGTGGGTGCACGATCTGTACGACTTCGCGCGCGGCATGGGCGCCACCACGGTGCGCTCGGCGATTTCGCGTTCGGTGATCGACCTCAACCGCGATCCCAGCGGCGTGTCGCTGTATCCCGGGCAGAACACCACCGGGCTGTGCCCGCTGACCACCTTCGACAACCAGCCGCTGTACCACGCGGGCATGGAACCGGACGAGGCGRAAATCGCGCGCCGTCGCGACACGTATTTTGCGCCCTACCACGATGTCCTGGCCGCGCAGATCGCGCGGCTGCGCCAGCGCCACGGCACCGTGGTGGTGTATGACGCACACTCGATCCGCTCACACATCCCGCACCTGTTCGACGGCGAACTGCCGCAGTTCAACCTGGGTACCGCCGGTCCGTCCGGTACCGTGGACACCTCCTGCGACAACACGCTCAGCGACGTGGTGGAGAACCTGTGCCGGATCAGTGGCCTGCCCCACGTGCGCAACGGGCGCTTCAAGGGTGGCTGGATCACCCGTCACTACAGCGGCATCCCCGCTGGCGTTCACAGCCTGCAGATGGAGCTGGCCTGCCGTGGCTACATGCACGAGCCGGCCCCGGACCAGGTGGACGAACACAGCTGGCCCACCCCGCTCGACCCCGACCACGCCGCACCGCTGCGCCACACCCTGGCGCAGGTGCTCAACGCCTGCCTTGCATTCGCTACGAACCGGAGCGCCGCATGACCCGCAACGACCCGACCCGCACCATCATCGCGCCCACCGGCACCACCCTCACCGCCAAGAGCTGGCTGACCGAAGCGCCGCTGCGCATGCTGATGAACAACCTGCACCCGGACGTGGCCGAACGCCCGCAGGAACTGGTGGTGTACGGCGGCATCGGCCGCGCCGCGCGCGACTGGGAGAGCTTCGATGCCATCGTGGAAACGCTCACGCGCCTGGACGACGACCAGACCCTGCTGGTGCAGTCGGGCAAACCGGTGGGCGTGTTCCGCACCCACGTGGATGCGCCGCGTGTGCTGATCGCCAATTCCAACCTGGTGCCGCGCTGGGCCAACTGGGACCACTTCAACGAGCTCGATAAAAAGGGTCTGGCGATGTATGGCCAGATGACCGCCGGCAGCTGGATCTACATCGGTGCGCAGGGCATCGTGCAGGGTACCTACGAGACCTTCGTGGAGATGGGCCGCCAGCATTACAACGGCAGCCTGGCCGGCAAGTGGCTGTTCACCGGTGGGCTGGGCGGCATGGGCGGCGCGCAGCCGCTGGCTGCGGTGATGGCCGGTGCCTCGTGTCTTGCGGTGGAATGCCGCAAAAGCAGCATCGAAATGCGCCTGCGGACCGGCTACCTGGACACCTGGACCGACGACCTGGATGAGGCGCTGCGCCTGATCGAGGAATCGTGCACCGCCAAGAAGCCGCTCTCGGTGGGCCTGCTCGGCAATGTCGCCGACGTGCTGGACGAGCTGCTGGTACGCGGGGTCAAGCCGGACCTGCTGACCGACCAGACCTCAGCGCACGACCCGGTCAACGGCTACCTGCCGCAGGGCTGGACCGTGGAGGAATGGGACGACAAGCGAGTGTCGGCACCGAAGGGGGTGGAGAAGGCCGCGCGCGAATCGATGGCCAACCACATCCGCGCCATGCTCGCCTTCCACGCGTTGGGCGTACCCACCGTGGACTACGGCAACAACCTGCGCCAGATGGCGCTGGAAGRAGGCGTGGAAGACGCGTTCGATTTCCCCGGCTTCGTGCCCGCCTACATCCGCCCGCTGTTCTGCCGGGGCATCGGCCCGTTCCGCTGGGTGGCGCTCAGCGGCGATCCGGAGGACATCGCCAAGACCGATGCCAAGGTCAAGGAGCTGATTCCGGACAACCCGCACCTGCACCGCTGGCTGGACATGGCCGCCGAGAAGATCAAGTTCCAGGGCCTGCCCGCGCGCATCTGCTGGGTTGGCCTGGGCGACCGTGACCGGCTCGGCCTGGCCTTCAACGAGATGGTGGCCAGCGGCGAACTGAAGGCACCGGTGGTGATCGGCCGCGATCATCTGGACAGCGGTAGCGTGGCCTCGCCCAATCGCGAAACCGAAGCCATGCAGGATGGTTCGGACGCGGTCTCCGACTGGCCGTTGCTCAACGCCCTGCTCAATACCGCCAGCGGCGCCACCTGGGTGTCACTGCACCATGGCGGTGGCGTGGGCATGGGCTTCTCGCAGCATGCMGGCATGGTGATCGTCTGCGACGGCACCGAAGCGGCCGCCAAGCGCATCGCGCGCGTGCTGTGGAACGACCCGGCCACGGGCGTGATGCGGCATGCCGATGCCGGGTATGAGATCGCGGTGGAATGCGCGAAAGAAAAGGGGCTGGATCTGCCGGGGATTCTGGGCTGATCGAGCGGCGTTCCGACCAACGTCGTGACCTGCCGGGGATCGCGGCGTAGCTGCGCCGTGGGTGGTTGCGCTTTGATCGGGCATTGCGTGCAGCCACCCGTGGGGTGGCTCTACCTGGCGGGACCTCCCCCGGTAGAGCCACCCCATGGGTG
>NZ_JBFULO010000095.1:0-11423 GCF_054049855.1 Stenotrophomonas sp. P5_B8
CCACTTCCGCACATCCACCGCACTCCATTTCGCATCATTGCAAATGCTGCCCACCTGCTCGGTTGACCCTCCCCCACCCCGAAAGCATGGTGCACGCATGAACACTCTCACGCGCATCGCCCTGCTTGGCGACGTGGCCAGCATCCGCCAAGGCCACCCCTTTCGCGGTGCCATCGGCGCCGTACCGGGGGGCCCGGTGCAGGTCATCCAATTGAAGAACCTCTGCGCCGATGGCCTGCGGGAGCGCGAGCACTTGCTGCGTACCGTGCTGCGCGCACGCAAGCCGCCGGACTGGGTGCAGGATCAGGATGTCCTGATCGCGGCACGCGGCAATCACCCGCTGGCGATGTTGCTACGTGCGCCGCCAGAATCCACCGTGTGCAGTCCGCACATGTACATGGTGAGGGTGAGCACGGCCGACCTGCTGCCGGCGTTTCTGGCATGGCAGTTGAACCAGCGCGCGGCCCAGGCCTACCTGCACCAGCAGGCGGCGGGATCGCGCCAACAGAGCCTGCGCAAGACGGTGGTGGCGCAGTTGCCGCTGCGCATTCCGCCGCTGCCACAGCAGCAGCGCATCGTGGCGATCGCCCAGGCGGTGCAGGCCGAGCAGCGCTGCCTGGAAGCGCTGATCCACAACCGCCAACAGGAGATCGCCGTTGTGGCCGAGCAGTTTCTGCAGGGAGGTGCCGCATGAACCTGATTGCCGCGTTGCCGGGCGCGCATGCCACGCTGGCCGCGCTCACCGCCGCCCGCGAGGTGCTGGTAGACGCCGCCGAGGGCGAGGCCGCCACGCACCTGCTGCTGGCTTTGCTGTTGCTCAAGATCGCCAGCGATACCGAGGCCGCCGCGCACGATCCGAGCGGCGCGTATGGGTCACCGCTTACCTGGCCGCCCGGCGCTCCCGGCGCACAGCTGCTGGCGGTACCGGCCGATGCCCGCTTTGAGGCGCTGCATCACCATCGCTTCGCAGTAGGCAACGACCTGCGCATCATGACCGCCCTGCAGCGGCTGGCCCAATCCAATCCGGCCACGCTGGGCGAGGTGTTCGATGTGCTGCGCCTGCACGATGGCTGGCCGCGCGATGCCGACCGGCGCGAGGTGGCCCTGTCGCGGCTGCTGGGGCGGTTGTCAGTGCCTGCGTTGGATTTCCGCAGCCTGCGCGGCGCCTATCGCAGCGACATCGGCGAGGCAGTGGATCGGTTGCTGGAGCGTAATCAACCGCGGCGCAGCAAACTGCCGCTTGCACATGTGCCCGATGCGCTGGGCTGGCTGATGGCTGCGTTGATGGACCCGGCAGAGGACGAGGGCATCTGTGATCCGTCCTGCCACAGCGGCAGCCTGCTGCTGGCCGCCAGCCGCTGGGCGCGAACGCGGCATGGTGCCCGCCGCCACCGGCTGGCCGGCCAGGAGGACATGGACGACGGCTGGGCGCGCACCCGCCTGCGCCTGTTGCTGCACGGCGAAGACAATCATGCCGTACACGGGGGCACGCCGTTGCGGCACGACATGCTGGTGCAGCCGGACGGCACGCTGCAGCGTTTTCACGTGCAGCTGTCGCGGCCGCCGTTTGCGCTGGCGTGGGCGCCCGAGCGCGCGCCTCGTGATCCACACCGGCGCTTCGTGCACGGCCTGCCCCCGCGCCAGTGGGGACATCTGGCGCTGTTGCAGCACATGCTCAAGGCGATGGACCCGCAGCGCGGGCGCATCGCCCTCGTGGTGCCACACGGCGTGCTGTTCCGCGCCGGCGATGAGGCGCTCATCCGCCGACGCCTGCTGGACGCCAACCTGATCGAGACGGTGATCGGCCTGCCCGACCGGCTGTTTGCCGGCACCCCGGTCGCCACGGCGCTGCTGGTCCTGCGCAGCGTGCGCAATGACGAAGCGGTGCTGTTCATCGATGCGCGCCAGCTGCAGTCCAGTGGCAGGCGTTCCGCCAAGCTGGACCGTGCTGGCGCCGAGCAGCTGCTGGCGCTCTGCCAGGCGCGCAAGGATGTGCCCGGGCTGGTCTGCCGCGCCGATCCGGCGCTGATTGCACACCACGATGGCAACCTGAGCGTTGCCCGCTACGTGCACCCGGAATCCACAGACGCCTCGCCATCGCTGGACGCCGTTCGCCGCGAGCGGGCGACGTTGCGGTCGCGGTTGAATGCGCTGGAGCAGGCGCTGGACGTGGATCTGCGCACGCTGGAACAACCGTATGCGGCGGCCGCTGAGCGTGGCGCGGCATGACCGGCACGGCCAGAACGGCTGATCGACGGGTGCTATCTGCTTGTTGGAAAGCATCAGAACTATGCGGCACCCGCGTCATGCGGTGATCAGGAAACGGAATGATGCACACGGTGTGGGCGAAGCCCGCTGCGCCAGACTGCGGGTATGTCGCATTCCCTTTCCCTTACTGTCTCGTCCGCCTGCGTACACGTGCGCAGGTCATCTCGCCGGCCCAGCCATCGCACACATGACGCTGCTGGGAGTCGCGCATGAAACCTGCGACTACCGTRAAGCACTCGGCACTGGGCTGGYTGCGCCGGTTGGGMTGGCGGTACCTGTCGCCGGTGGACCATGCGGCGTACCAGAGCGAAAATGCAAATGGCATCCTGTTGCCAAGATTGCGGCAGCGGCTGCAGGCAATACGGTTTGCGGCGCGCGGACAGACCTGGTCCCTGGACGAAAGCGGCATGGCCCAGGTGTTGGCGGCACTGGGCCGGGTGGTGCAGCGGCGCGGGGTCCGCGAGGGCAATGACGCGCTGCTTCGGCTGTTGCTGGACGGCATCGATATCGAGCAGCACTTGCCGGACGGCCAACGGGTACACGCCTGTGTACAGGTGATCGACTGGGACCACGTGGAGCGCAACGGCTGGGATGTTGCGGAATCTCCGGGTGGACAGGTAGCCCGCGATGCCGTCGCCCGTGTGGATGCGTTGGCTGGCTACGTCAACGGGCTGCCGCTGCTGGGTGTGCTGTGTGTGGAGCGCGATGGCCAGTGGCGCTGGGGAAGCGACGTGGAGGCGATTGCGTTACTGCAGCGGCAGCGTCCCGGGCCGGCACTTTCTTCTGCACAGGTGCTGATGGCATTGGATCGTCGCGGCGGGCGATACGCCACCCACGGCTCGCCGCCTGAAGACTGGGTGCACTGGCGCGAACAGGGTTGGGCGCCCGCACGCCTGCAGCAACTGCGCATGGCGCTGCCCACACCGACGGATAACGACCGTGGCGAGGCGCTTGCCGATCTACGCGCCGTACACGCCCCGCTGCTGGCAGGGGTAATGGCACCGGAGCGGGTGCTGGCCCTGCTGCGCGGTTTCATCGATGTCGCCGCCGATGGACGGCGCCGCATCGCGCGCTCGGCGCAGTTCTTTGCGGTGCAGGCGGCACTGGATCAGCTGCGGCGCATCGATGTGCAGGGGCGACGCTGCGGCGGACAGCTGTGTCTGGCGCCCGGCAGCGGGATGCAGCTGACGCGGCACTGGCTGCTGCACCACCTGCGACGCGATCCCTGGTTGCGTCATTGCCGGGTGTTGCGGGTGCAGTCGCCCGCGTCGCTGTCTGCGGCGATGCGCGACGCGCCGTCGCCGCTGTCGCCGGGACGGCGTCTGGCCGCCTTCCTGGCCGACGGGCGCGGCACCACGCTTCACACCTCCCTGGTGAYGCTGCAGGCATGGCTGCGCCGACGCGATGCACAGTACGCTGGCGACGACCTGGTCCTGCTGGTGGACGCCGACCTGCAGCACAGCCATCCCGCCTGGCTGCAACGTGCACACGAGCGCCTGCCGCGCGCGGCGTGGTTGTGGCTGACATCGACGCCGGCCCCCTGCGTGGGCGAAGGCGGACAGGACGCCCCGCTGCTGTATGCCTATCCGCCCGCGCACGGCGTGGCGGACGGTGTACTGGCGCCGGTGTATCAGCAGACGTTGCAGTCTTCGCCGGTAGCCGCCATCGTGCACGATACCCAGCCGGATTCACCAGATACCCGCGTGGCTGCACTGGCTGCGGCGATCTGCCAGCACGTTGCCGACAGCCTCCTGCGCACCGAACGCGACCTGCAGGCACTGCTGCTGGTGGCCAGCAACGAAGACGCGCGGCACTATCAGCGCGCCTTCGTGCGGGAAGGCACGTTGCGCAGTGCGCTCGTACCGGCCACCGCGCGGTGCGTGGCCAGCCGTCGCCATGGTGATCTCGGGCAGATACAGCTGTTGATCGCTGCTGCCGGCGTGGCACTGCCCTCGTTCGATGCGCGTCTGGCGGTGGTGTATCTGGACCGCGAGTTGTCTGGCACTCCGCTGGCGGGCGCCGTGGCCCTGCTCAGCCGCCCACACCAAGACAAGCGCTGCGCGTGGCTGGTGAACCTGCGCGCCTCGGGTTGCCCCCTACCGGGGCCGGACGCGTGGGCACCGGGCCCACGACAAGACCTGGACGCCGCCCTGCCCCGCCACCATCAACGCCTGCGCGCTCTGCTACCGGCCGCAAGCGGCAGCAACTTCCACGCCTGTCGCACGCACCTGGCGCCGCGCTGGGCACTGGACACGCACGGCGAACCCCGTGACCTGCACCGCCAGCGTCGGCGCTGCCTGCACCGACGGGTGACCACGTTCGGCCAGCAGCTCCAAGCCGCGTTGCTCACCGCCGATGATCAGCAGGACATGGCCGAGGGCAGCCAGCGCTGGCGCTACCAGTACGACCTGCACTTCTGTTCGTTGTTGCGCGATGCCGTCACCGTGGACGCGCAGGAACAGCCGCTGTATGTGGCCGAGGACGTGCGCATCCGGCACTGGGCGCGCGAGCGGGCACCGCAGGTGCAGGAACCGGCGTGGGAGTACCTCAGCCTGCAGGCCATGGACACGGCGGATGTCCGGCATGAGGCGGACGCGCTGCACAGCCAACTGCGCGTCCAGCTGGACGTCGATACGGTCGCCCCGGAGATGCGACGTCGCACGCACCATCAGCTGCGTGCGCTGCTGGCCCAGCCTGCCACGCCGGCCCGACGCTTGAAGGGCCTGAGGGCGCTGCACGCAACCCTCGACCGTGATGGGTCCGGCGCTGAGTACGCTGCATCTCCACTGCTGCAAGCCTGCCACGGGCTGCTTACCCGTCATTTGGGCGCTGCCGGCGGYCGGGCGCAGCTGCGGCTGCGGCAGGCGCTGGCCGCGCAGCTGGAAGCGGCGTTGATTGATGTCCGCGTAGCGCACGCGGGCGCGCCGCATCTGATAGCGATGGCGCTGCGCCGACGATTGACGCCCGCCTGGCCGATGCAGCTCACGCCGCAGCAGCGCGACGCCGTGCTGGACGGCCTGCCCGCGCTGCTTGGCCGGGCGGCGCTGTTCGAGGCGGTGCCATTGGACTGAGCGCCCGAGGGCTCAGGGCATTACGGGCGGCACGTAGGTCAGGGTCATGCCCAGCAGCCACAGCAGGCCCAGCACCAGCGGGATGTGCACCAGCAGCTGGATGAAGGTGAAGCCGACGATGTCGCGCGCCTTCAGCCCCAGCACGCCCAGCAGCGGCAGCATCCAGAACGGGTTGATCAGGTTGGGCAGCGCCTCGGCGGCGTTGTAGACCTGTACCGCCCAGCCCAGGTGCGCGCGCAGTTCGTTGGCCGCCTGCATCACATAGAGCGCCTCGATGATCCACTTGCCGCCGCCGGAGGGCACGAAGAACCCCAGCACCGCCGAGTACACGCCCATTACCAAGGCGAAGCTGTCGGTGGTGGCGATATGCACGAACAGGCTGGAGAGCCGATGCGCCAACGTTTCATCGCCGCTGCCCACCGCGTGGGTGAGGATCATGGCGATGCCGCCGTACAGCGGGAACTGGATCAGCACGCCGGTGGTGCTGGGCACGGCCTTGGCCACTGCGTTGAGGAAGCTGCGCGGCCGCCAGTGCAGCAGCAGGCCCAGCGAGATGAACAGAAAGTTGTAGGTGTTGAGGTTGGCAATCGCACTTACCAGCGGCTTGCTGGCGAACTCGCCGAACAGCCAGCCGAAGGCCAGTAGCGAGAGCAGCACGGTCAACAGCGGACTGTATTCCAGCCATTCGCCGGGGCGGGTGCGCGGTTGCAGCGGCTGCGGCTCGGCTTGGGCGGCACCGTCGAATTCGCGGGCGGTGCGGGCCGTGGCCGGGCCCGGCGCGGTGAGCCAGGCGATGAGCAGCGAGACCAGGATGAGCGCGGTGGTGAGGGCGATGGACTGCCACAGGAAGATGGTTTCGGTGAAGGGCAACACGCCGGTGATCTCCACCAGTCCCGGCGGCATGCTGACCGGGTTGGCCTGCAGCTGCGCGGCCGAGGAACTCAGGCCCATCGCCCACACCGCGCCCAGCCCGAGGTAGGCCGAGGCGCCGGCGGCGCGGTAATCCATCTTGAGGTCTTCGCGGCGCGCCAGCGCGCGTACCAGCAGCCCGCCGAACACCAGCGAGAAGCCCCAGCTGAGCAGCGAGGCCAGCATGCTGACCAGGCCAACGTACACCACCGCGCCGCGGCCGGTGCGCGGCACCCGCGCCAGTTGGTCGATGAAGCGCGCCACAATGGGGGCGGTGGCCAATGCGTAGCCACCGATGACCACGAACGCCATCTGCATGGTGAAGGGGATCAGGCTCCAGAAGCCCTCGCCGAAGGCGCTGGCGGTGGCCTGTGGGGTGGCGCCGAAGCCCATGGCGGCACCGGCCACGATGATGACGCCGAGGACGGCGAAGACGTAGGCATCGGGGAACCATTTTTCGGCCCATGCGGCCGAGCGCAGGGCTGCGCGCGCCATGAAGCCGTCCCGAATCGTTGTCGACGTGGCCATTGGCTCTCTCCCGGAGCATTCAATGGGGGGATTCTGTGGGTTGGCGGGGGCGGTGTCAGTCGCCTATTGGTCTTAGGGGGCGGTGTTGGGCACGTGGGGATGGCGCATGGGCGGCGCCTGAGCAGGGTCGGGAGCCGGCCAGCGGCCGGCACTACCGGTCATGGACCTGCTGGGTTACGGGATGCCGAGCATGGCTCGGCACTACCGGGGCATGGCGCTGCTGGGTTGTGGGCTGCCGAGCGTGGCTCGGCACTACCGGGTCATGGCGCTGCTGGGTTAAGGGCTGCCGAGCATGGCTCGGCACTACCGGGGCATGACCGGTTGGCGTTGGCCTGCCTTCAATGGAACGCCAGGGCGGCGGCGATGCCGGCGAACAGGGTGGCGCCTACCCAGTTGTTGTGCAGGAAGGCCTTGAAGCAGCGGTCGCGTTCGCGCTTCTGGCACAGCATGAACTCGTAGACGATCAGCAGGGCAGCCACGCCCAGTGACAGCCAGTACGCCGCGCCCAGTCCGGCGCGGACGCCGACCAGGGCCATCGTGCCCAGGAACAGTGCGTAGAGGATGCCCTGGATGACCAGGTCCAGATCCCCGAACAGGATCGCCGTGGAGTGCGAGCCCATCTTCAGGTCGTCGTCGCGGTCCACCATGGCGTACCAGGTGTCATAGGCGGTGGACCACAGGATGTTGGCGCCATACAGCAGCCAGCCGATCACCGGCACCTCGCCCTGCACGGCGGCGAAGGCCATCGGGATGCCCCAGCCGAAGGCCATGCCCAGGTAGACCTGCGGCAGGTGGGTGTAGCGCTTGAGGTAGGGGTAGCTGGCGGCCAGGAAGATGCCGATGAAGCTCAGCCCGATGGTCAGCGCGTTCAGGGTGAGCACCAGGGCGAAGGCGACCAGCATCAGCACCGCGAACAGCACGAGCGCCTCGCGCCCGGACACCCTGCCACTGGCCAGCGGGCGGTCCTTGGTGCGCTTGACGTGCGGGTCCAGCCAGCGGTCGGCGTAATCGTTGATGACGCAGCCGGCCGACCGCGTCAGCCATACCCCGGCGCTGAACACGAACAGGGTCCACAGCGACGGCAGGCCGCCGGTGGCCAGCCACAACGCCCACCAGGTGGGCCAAAGCAGCAACAGGGTGCCGATCGGGCGATCGGCGCGCATCAGTTTCCAGTACTGGCCCCAGCGCGACGGCGCACCGCCGGCGGGGACTTCAAAACGTTCATAAGCCATGCGCAAAGGATACCGCCAAGCCCCGCAGCCGGCGTTGCCGGGGCAGGCGTTTGTACAGGGGGCAGACCTGCGCGGCGTTTCCCGCTAGAATGCTCCTCCCGCGCCACCAAGGCGTCAGGCGGCCAGCATCGGCGCCCGGGAACGCAGGACACAACGCGCTCGTAGCTCAGCCGGATAGAGTAGTGGCTTCCGAAGCCATTGGTCGGGGGTTCGAATCCCTCCGGGCGCACCATCTCCGCCATTGCATGGCGACCCCAGCCTCCCCGTTTCTCCAAGTCGCCGCCGGCGGCATGGCTGTGCGTCCGTGGCACGCGCCGCGTGCGCTGGACGCCCTCCCCTCCCATCATCAACACTGCCGGCATGACTCCACCGGATCTGTTGAACCTGGCGGCGGGTGCCGCGACGCTCGGGCTGGCTGCGTTGAGTGCGGGCATGGGATGCGGGCTGCAGACGCGTGCGGCCCGGTATATCACCGCGTTCTTCGCCTGCTTTGCGTTGGCCAATCTGTTCGGCACCTTCCTGCTGGGCGGCGATGCGTGGCTGACGGCGGCAGCGGTGCGCTGGCTGCGCGTGATTGAAGTGCCGCTGGTCTACCTGCTGGGACCGTTGCTGTATGGCTATGCGCGTGCAGTGACCCGCCCTGGCCATACGCCCACGCGCGCGCGCCTGCGCTGGCACCTGCTGCCGGCGGGGATGGCCTTCGTCGTCTCGCTGGCCAACGCAGTGGCACCGTTCGATACCGCCGCGGCAGGTGAAACGGTCTTCCTGCTCAGCTTCCATGCGTGGCTGCTGCAGGGCACCCCGTATCTGCTGGCCGCGCTATGGCATGCCTTTCACCCGCACCTGCCGCAGGAACACGACGCGGCGCGCCAGCTCGGCTGGCTGCGCGGCCTGCTGGCGGTGATCGTGGCGTGCTGGATCTCCAGCACGCTCGGACGCTGGGCACCGGCGGCCGATATCCCCGGTTGGCCGTGGCTCGGCGTGGCGCTGAACTGGCTGACCACCGCCGGCATGTACGTGCTGGCCCTGTCCGGTCTGCGCCAGCGCATCCTGATGGCACGGCCGCCGGCCGCCAGGAACACGGACGCGCGCGACGCAACCGCCACCGGCACCGCGATGGACCCGCGCTACCAGCGCTCCGGGCTGGATGCATCCCATTGCGCGCGGATCGCCGCCGAACTCACCCGTCTGGTGCAGGCCGAGCGGTTGTATGCCGACCCCGACTTCGACCTGCTGCGCCTGAGCCAGCGCAGCGGTTGGCCACCGAACCATGTGTCGCAGGCATTGAATCAGGGCCTGGGGCAGAACTTCTTCGAGTTCGTGAACACCTTCCGCATCGCCAGTGCGACGGCCAGCCTGGCCGATGGCGGCGATGGTCGCAGCGTGTTGGAGATCGCCCTGGCCTCCGGCTTCGGCAGCAAATCGACCTTCAACGCAGTGTTCAAGCGGGTGACCGGCCACACTCCGCGCGAGTACCGGCGCCTGCCCGCCACCGACAAGCAGGCCGGCAGCTGCCCCTGAAGGTGCGATCCGGCACGATCAGACGAATCGTGCCTTGACCTCTGCTGTCCTGCGCACCTACTCGGACAAGGTGGGGTGCGGGATGCGATGCATACGATGGCTATTTGTTGCGTTGATGGCGGCCGGCGCGGTCACGGCGCAGACGCAGGATGCCGAAGCGGTACTGGCGCGTGCCAAGGCCAGCAGCGGGGGCGCGAACTGGGACAGCGTGCAGACGCTGCAGATGGCGGGCACCCGATCGGCCGGCGGCCTGAGCGGTGCCTGGCAGCTCACCCAGGCKCTGGGCAGCGGCCGTTACGTCGAATCCTCGGCGTTGGGTGCGTTCCAACAGGCCCACGGCTTTGATGGCCAGCACGTGTGGCGGCGCGACCCGGGCGGCGAGATCGGGTTGCTCAATGGGGTGGTGCCGCTGCGTCAGGCACGTACCCAGGCGTGGCTGGCGGCGCGGACGTACTGGCATGTCGGCGGCCTGCCGGCAGGCCATGCCGCCGTGCGCGCGCAGACGCTGGAAGGCCGGCGCTACACCCTCATCGCAGCAACGCCTGACGGTGGCGATCCGCTCGAGCTGTGGTTCGATGCCGGCACCGGCCTGCTTGCCCGCGTCGTGGTTCCGGCCATCGGGGGGTCGACGGTATCGGTGCCGAGCGATTACCGGCAGGTAGACGGCCTGCAGTTGCCGCACCGGATCACCGTCGACGCGATCGACAGCCGCGGCCACAGCGATCCGCGCCTGCGCACTGTGCTGCAGGTGCAGCGTTACGCGATCAACGCACCGCTCGCCGAGGCAGCCTTCGCGCCACCGCCGATGCCGACCGATGCCTACGTGGACAACCCTGCCGGCATCACCCGGGTGCCCTTCGACCTGGTCAACAACCATATGTATGTCGATGCCGAAGTGGATGGAAAGCCGGCGCGCTTCCTGGTCGATACCGGCGCGGTGAACCTGCTCACGCCCGCCGCGGCCAAGCGCCTGGGCGTCGCCAGCGCGGGAAAGCTGAGCATCAGCGGTGCCGGCGACGCGGCCATCGACCTGAGCCTGGCACAAGGGCGCGCGCTGCGCGTCGGTGAGGCGCATCTGCCGCATCCGGTGTTCTACGTCGTTGAGCTGGGCGAGCAGCTGAATTCGATGGGCGTGGCCTACGACGGCTTCATCGGCTATGAGACCTTCCGTCGTTTCGTCACCACCTTCGATTACGCCGCAGGCGTACTGACCTTCGCTGAGCCCGGTCGCTTCCCGCCGCCGGTCGATGCGGTCGTGCTTGCCTTCGAGCAGGACGACCGTGCGCCGGTCCTGTCCGGCGTGCTGGACGGGATCCCGTTGCGGCTGTGGATCGACTCGGGGTCACGCGGTTCGCTCAGCCTGAACAGCCCGTTCGTGCGCCGCCACGGCCTGCTTGAAAAGTACGGTGCCAGCGGCGAAGCCGTGGTCGGCTGGGGCATCGGTGGGCCGGCCCGCGCCCATCCGGCGCGGCTGGGCGTTCTGCACCTGGGCAGCATCGTGGTTGAGGGGCTGGCGGGGGACCTGTCGACGACCGGCAAGGGCGCGTTGGCCACGGCCGATTACGGCGCGATCCTCGGCGGCGCGGTGCTGCGGCGTTTTACGGTGGGTCTGGATTACGACCGCAAGCACATGTACCTGACCGCCAATGCCGAAAATGCGTCACCGGAGCCGTTCGACCGCAGCGGGCTGTGGCTGCAAGCCGATGGCGCGGTAGTGCGCGTAGGCGATGTTGCTGCGGGCACCGCCGCCGCGCGGGCGGGGCTGCGCGAGGACGATCGCATCGTGTCCCTGCGCGGTGCGCCGGTGGCCACCCGCGGCCTCGGCGACTGGCGGGTGATGCTGCGGGAACTGCCGGTAGGCGAACGCGTTGCGGTCGGCTATGTTCGCGATGGA
>NZ_JBFULO010000096.1:0-11423 GCF_054049855.1 Stenotrophomonas sp. P5_B8
CGGCCGCCCCCTCCTCCTTTATTTCGCCTCCAAGGGCATGGGAGCCCAGCGCCCGACCCACCGACSACCGCTGTCGACCCAGCGCTTGACCCAATGACCGCCACGTCCGCACCTGCGTCTGGGCTGATGAGGAGCCGGCCAGCGGCCGGCACTACCTGCCTTCGCCGGCAGCCGTCGGGCGCAGGCTCGGACGGACGCCCGCCCGGAGTTACAGCGATCGGCTGATGGTGAAACTGCCGAACACCGGCGCTTCCTTCTGCCCGTCGAACTCGCGCGTGCTGTGGTAGCGGGCGACGGCGAACTTCCAGCGCCCGCGCATCACCGCCACGCCGTACCCGGCCTGGCCCACCACGTGGCGCTTGTCCACGCTGTGGCTGTTGCGGAAGGTATTGCCGTCCAGCGTGATATCCCGGATCACCCACGCCGCATCGGTGGTGGCGAACATGTGCCACGACCAGCCCGACGGACGCCCGCCGCGGGTCGGCGCGGTGTTTTCGCCGGCCGGACGCAACGGCGTACTGCCGAAATCGTCCGGCAGCTTCCAGCCGAACCGCACTTCGCCACCCGCATTGAGGTGGGTAGCCAGGTTGCCCACCGCACCGCCGTAGTGGCTGATCGCATCCCAGCCCCAGCCGCCGGCGTTCACGCTGGCATCGGCCGGCCAGCGGCGCATCCGCTCGTGGGTGAGCATGAACACCGGCTCGTTGTGCAGCTGGTTGTCCCAGCCCTGGAATTTCTCGTCGCCCAGCACGTCATGCACCGCGTTCTGCACTTCCTTGCCCAGTGCCCACGGCCCCACCACGCCGATCGCCAGCTGCGTGGTCTGCAGCCGGTCGCCGCGCCGGGCGTTGTAGCCGAAGCTGCCGATCAGCACGCCAGCGTAGGGCCGATCGTCCTCGATCAGGTCCTTGCGGGTGAAATCGGTGGGCGTAAAGATGCCCTGGGCCAGGCTGAAGATCATGTTCTGCTGCTCGAACTCGCCCGGGTGCAGCTTCTCCAGATGGCGGTTCACCCAGCGTGCCAGCCGCGGCAGGCAGGGGTCATCGGTGTAATCGACCAGATTGGGCGAGACGAAGGTGATCTGCGCGCCGTTGGTGTAGCCCTGGTCCTGGTCGGCCCCGCCGAACAGATCGTTGTCGACCCGGAAATTGACCTGCGGCGGGTGCTCGCGCATCGCATCCGGACCGCACTGGTTGGCGGCCTGCGCCGCAGGGGCGACGAGCGCCAGGGCGCCGGCGAGTGCGGCCGACAACGCATAGGGCTTCAACGACATGGGATTCCCGCTCAGGATGTGTTCTGTTTTTATGCCGGAGCAGCGTAGTCAGCGCGTGATGCTTTGGCCAGCGCCGCGCGCGCACCGATACGTTTTGCTGGTGAACGCCGATTTTCACGTCGCGTTGGGTGCCGCTATAGGCACGATCATGCAGCGCTTGGGTTCGGCCGCCGGCGTCCCCATAATCGCGGTTATGGAGATCTCGTCTGACAACCCCGACCACGGCTTCCAGTTCCCCGGCCRGTTTGAACTCAGCGCCATGGGCGCGGCTGGTATGGAGCTGGAACGCGAACTGCCGCGCCTGCTTGAGCTGGCCGGCGTCGAAGTACTGACCGAACGGGTCAGCTGGAAACACTCGTCCAACGGCAAGTATGTGTCGGTGCGGCTGGTGTTCAAGGCCGACAACCGCGAGCAGTACGATGCCGCGCACACGGCACTGCGCGACCACCCGGAAGTGAAGTGGACGCTGTAAGCGCCTGCGAAACCGCCGCCTCACCGGGGGCGCGCCCGCCACAGCCGGCGATCGTGCGTGAGCTCGGCCGGCAGGCCTATGCTCCGGTCTGGCATGCAATGCAGCGTTTCACCGATGCGCGTGATGACACCACCGCCGATGAGTTGTGGGTGGTCGAGCATGATCCGGTGTTCACGCTGGGCCAGGCCGGCAAGGAGGAACACGTGCTGGCGCCGGGCGATATTCCGGTGCTGCATGTGGATCGTGGCGGCCAGGTGACCTATCACGGGCCGGGCCAGATCGTGGTCTATCCGCTGCTGCAGCTGCGTCGTCTGGGGATCGGGGTGCGCGATTACGTGTGCCGGATCGAGCAGGCGATCATCGACACGCTGGACGAATGGAATATCGGCGCTGAACGGCTGGACGGCGCGCCCGGGGTCTATGTGGGCGGGGCGAAGGTCGCCGCGCTGGGCATCCGGGTCCGCCGCGGCTGCACCTTCCACGGGCTGGCCTTCAACGTGGCCATGGACCTGGAGCCGTTCCACCGCATCAACCCCTGTGGCTACGAAGGGCTGCAGGTGACCTCGGTGGTAGACTTGGGGGGACCGTCCGGCATGGCGGCCGTGACGCCGGTGCTGCTGGGCCATCTGGCCCGCCAGTTCGGCCTGGACCTCCAGCCGACCCTTGAATTGCCCGATCTGACTGACGCGGCGTAACGCCGCCGACCAAGGCCATGACTGAATCGACCGCTCGCCTCATTCCCCTGCAGATCGTGCAGGGCGACACGCCGTCCGCTGCACCGTTGCAGACGGGCGTCAAACAGCTGGGCGGTGACAAGATCGGCCGCTCGCCCGTGCAGTTTGCCGACGCGCCGGTGCTGCGCAAGCCGTCGTGGATCCGGGTGCGGATTCCGTCAGGCAACGCGGTGCAGATGCTGAAGGCGAAGCTGCGCGAGAACCGGTTGGTGACCGTCTGCGAGGAGGCGAGCTGCCCGAACATCCACGAGTGCTTCAGTCATGGGACGGCGACGTTCATGATCCTGGGCGAGGTGTGCACGCGGCGCTGTTCGTTCTGCGATGTTGCGCATGGTCGGCCGAAGCCGCCGGATGCGAACGAGCCGGCGAGCCTGGCGCAGACGGTGGCCGACATGGGCCTGAAGTATGTGGTGGTGACCAGTGTGGATCGGGATGATCTGCGTGATGGCGGTGCGCAGCATTTCGCCGACTGCATCGGGGCGATCCGGGCCCGGTCGCCGGCGACGCGGATCGAGGTGCTGACACCGGACTTCCGCGGCAAGGGGCGGATGGAGCGTGCGCTGGATATCCTGGCGACCAATCCGCCGGATGTGTTCAACCACAACATCGAGACGGTGCCGGATCTGTACCGCAATGTGCGGCCGGGCGCGGATTACCAGTGGTCGCTGACGCTGTTGAAGAATTTCAAGGCGCAGCATCCGTCGATCGCGACGAAGTCGGGGATCATGCTGGGTCTGGGCGAGGAGCTGGAGCAGGTGCGGGCGACGATGCGCGATCTGCGTGCGCACGACGTGGACATGATCACGATCGGTCAGTACCTGCAGCCGACGCCGCACCATCATCCGGTGCTGCGTTACTGGACGCCGGAGGAATACAAGGCGTTTGAGGACTACGGGTACGAGCTGGGCTTCAGCCATGTGGCCTCGGGGCCGATGGTGCGTTCTTCGTACCATGCCGATGTGCAGGCCAAGGGTGCCGGTGTTGCCTGAGGCGTTTGACGCCTGAGGCTTTTGAAGCAGCGCTTCATTCGTTCATGCGCTTGGAGGGGGCAGGCCGCCCTCTCCAGGACACGCCGGGGCCCCTCCATGGTGCTCGTTTTGACGCCTTGCTCGTCGATGCAGTCCCGCACCGACGGCAAATACCGGTGTTKGACGTCCTGCCCAACCCGTCGGGCGCAGTGCCTCCGGCCCATGGCGCCAACGGTCCTGGAGAGGGCGGCCTGCCCCCGCCTTGACAGGGTTCGGCGTAGCGGCCGGGGCGAGCAGCGGCAGTTGCTTCATTCGCTGTGAAAGCCCACCGGTGCGTTCATTTCTGAACGATCCTCGTTTATCCCGGTGCGCAACGCGCGCTGGTGGGTGTGCGTAGCGCCGCCTTGCCATCGTCTGCGCCCGACCTCCCTTTGTCGTCCTTCCCGCCTCCAGCGGCTGGCGGCCGCCGCCTTCGCCTGCGCCATTCACAATTTGCTACAGGCCCCGGTTTAGGCTGGAAATCCCCGTTGCGCGGGGATGGATGACAAACCCCGCAACTTTCGGCACTGTCGTGTGGTCTGATCCGCACGCAGTCTCCCCGTTGGCAAGGTGCCATGAGCAAGTCGATGAAATTCAAAGCCCCCGCATTCCTGATGGCCCTGGCGCTTACCGCGCCGCTGGCACTGGCCGCCTACGCTGATTCGCCGGCACTGCCGTCGGCGGCGACGCCCGACCAGGTGACCACCTCCAAGCTGGTCTACGGACTGCTGTCCGACAGCCGCTATGCCTATCGGCCGCGCGCGCTGGATGCGGCCACCTCCAAGGACGTGTTCAAGCGTTACCTGGAAGCGCTGGATGGCAGCAAGCAGTTCTTTACGCAGGCCGATGTGACGCGCTTCGCGCCGTTCGAGGCGAACATCGCCACGGCGATCCGTGGCGGTGAGCTGGAGCCGGCGTTCCAGGTGTTTGCGGTGTACAAGCAGCGCGTGGGCGAGCGCATCGGGTATGCGCGCAAGCTGCTCAAGCAGGATTTCGATTTCAGCACCGATGAAAAGTTCGAGTACGACCGCAAGGACGTGCCGTGGGCGGCGAGCAATGCCGAGCTGGACGATCTGTGGCGCAAGTCGGTCAAGAACGATTGGCTGCGGCTGAAGCTGGCGGGCAAGCAGCCGGCGGAGATCCGCAAGACGCTGGACAAGCGTTATGCGACGCTGGAAAAGTCGGTCAATGAGTTGAAGGGCGAGGACGTGTTCCAGTTCTTCCTCAATTCCTACACCAGCGCGGTCGATCCGCACACCGATTACTTCACCCCGCGCACCGCCGAGAACTTCAACCAGGCCATGTCGCTGTCGCTGGAAGGCATCGGCGCGCAGCTGCAGCGCCAGGACGACATGGTGGTCATCCGCGAGGTCATCGCTGGCGGTCCGGTGGCGGTCAACGGCACGCTCAAGGCGGGGGATCGCATCGTCGGTGTCGGCCAGGGCAAGTCCGGGCCGATCGAGGATGTGATCGGCTGGCGCATCGATGACGTGGTGGCCAAGATCCGCGGCAAGAAAGACACCCAGGTGCGGCTGGAATTCATTCCGGCCGAAGAGGGCGTGGACGGCAAGCACCACACGCTGGTGCTGACCCGCCAGAAGGTGCGTCTGGCCGAGCAGGCCGCCAAGGGCGAGACCCTGGCCATCCCGGCCAAGGACGGTGAGCCGGCGCGCAAGGTCGGTGTGATCAAGCTGCCCACCTTCTACCAGGACTTCGAAGGCCGTCGCCGCAACGCGACCGACTACGCCTCGGCCACCCGCGACGTGGCCAAGCTGCTGGCCGGCTTCAAGGCCGACAAGCTCGATGGCGTGGTGCTGGACCTGCGCAACAACGGCGGTGGTTCGCTGGATGAGGCCATCGAGCTGACCGGCCTGTTCATCGAACAGGGCCCGGTGGTGCAGGTGCGCGAGTCCGGTGGCCGCGTCACCGTCAACAGCGACCGCAGCGAAGCGGTGGCGTGGGACGGTCCGCTGGCGGTGTTGATCAACCGTGGCTCGGCGTCGGCGTCGGAAATCTTCGCCGGTGCCATCCAGGACTACGGTCGTGGCCTGGTGATCGGTGAGACCACCTTCGGCAAGGGCACCGTGCAGAACATCGTCGACCTGGACCGCTGGCCGAGCGGGGAAACCCAGCGCTATGGGCAGGTCAAGCTGACCATCGCACAGTTCTTCCGCGTCAGCGGCAGCAGCACCCAGCACAAGGGCGTGGTGCCGGACCTGGCCTTCCCGGCCAGCGTGGATGCCAGCGAGTACGGCGAAAGCACCTACGACAACGCCCTGCCGTGGACCCGCATCGCCTCGGTGCCGCATACCCAGTACGGCAACTTCGGCCCGCTGCTGCCCAAACTGGAAACCCGCCATGCCGCGCGCATTGCCGCCGACAAGGAATTCCAGTGGTGGAACGAGGACGTGGAGCAGTTCCGCGCCGAGAAGGCCAAGAAGTACATCTCGCTCAACGAGGCCGAGCGCCGCGCCGAGCGTGAGAAGCAGGACAAGCAGCGCACCGAGCGCCAGGCGATCCGCAAGCAGCTGGGCCTGGACCTGGACCCGCTGGCCGACGACAGCAATGACGACGGCCTGACCGGCAACGAGCGCGACATCGTCAAGGATGCCGCCCGTGAGAAGGCCGCCGAGAAGCGTCCGGACCCGCTGCTGCGCGAGTCGGCGTCGATCCTGTCCGATGCGGTCAACCTGCTGGAAGCCGACCGCCCGCTGTCGGCGCAGGTGCTGCCGCAGTCCACCGCCGTGGGCCGCTGGGCCGACTGACCGGTCGCGGACGGACGGGGGTAGGGCCGAGCCATGCTCGGCTGCGCTCACCGACCGCGCCATGGGCACAGGCAAGCCGAGCCAAGGCAAGCCGAGCCGAGCCAAAGCAAGCCGAGCCGAGCCAAAGCAAGCCGAGCCGAGCCAAAGCAAGCCGAGCATGGCTCGGCTCTACCCCCCCCCCCGCCCCCGGCCCCCGGCCCCTCGCGCGCGCGAAGCCGGTGGCCGGTTTCGGTGAACACCCGACAAACGAAGGGCCGGCCATTGCGCCGCCCCTTCGCTATGTAAACCCGGTGCATACGCGGGCGGGGCTATGCTGGAGGCGTCTGTTCTCGCAGGAGCGCGCATGCGCCTGTATCACGCAATCCCGGCAGGTCTGCTGGTCGCCTCGCTGACCGCCTGTGGCGGTCGCGCCGCTGACAGCACGCTGATCCGTGAATCGTTCGACTCCGGCGACACCTATTCGCGCAGCGTGCCCGGCGCCCCGGCGCAGGCCTGCGAAGCGGCACGGCGCACCCTGCTCAGCCAGGGCTATGCGATTGCCCGGGCCGACACCGCGGCGGTGGAAGGCAACAAGAACTTCCAGCCGCGCGATGACGAACACGAGCAGCTGGTGCTGCGTATTTCCTGCGCGCCACGCGGCGACCAGTCGCTGGTCTTCGTCAGTGCCGTGCAGGACCGTTATGCCTTGAAGAAGAGCCCGACCTCGGCCAGTGTCGGCGTGGGCGCATTGGGCTCGGTGTCGCTGCCGTTCGGCAGCAATGACGATTCGCTGGTGAAGGTCGCCAGCAGCACGGTGCAGGATGCGGACTTCTACCGCCGCTTCTTTGATCGGCTGCAGCAGTACCTGCCGGCCGCGGCGGCCGCGCCTGCACCGGCGCCGTCTGAACCACCGGCCGCTGCACCGGCTGCGGCCGATGTGCCTGCGGCGCCGGCCGCCGTGGCGGGTACGCCGGTGCCGTCGCACTGATCAGGCGGACCGGTGTCGTTGCCCACTGCATCATGCGCGCCCCGCCGTTGGGTGATGGCCTTGGCCGGCTTGCTACTTGCGGGCGTGGCCATGGCGAGTGCCGTCGCCGCGCCCGCGCCGGCCTGTACCCAGCCGCTGCTTGAAGAACTCGGCTGGCGCTTCACCGACGCGCCCATCCGCGCGCCGGTGGTGCACGGCGGCCCCGTCTGCGAGCGCGCCGATCTGGCCCAGGCGCAGCAGGCCGGTGACCTGCGGGTGCAGCTGCCCCGGGACTGGGATCCCGCGCGTCGCGCTGACTTCATGACGGCCTTGCTGGACGATCCGGCCACGCTGTGCGCGTATGCGTTCAAGCTTGGGCAGGCCACCCGGCGTGCGACCACGCAGCTGCAGGACAATCCGGGGTACCGGTTTTCGGCACTGCAGTTGGGCTGGATCGGCTTCGGCGCGCGCGGCGCGCAGGCCCAGGGCTGGCAGCGCTTCCGCAGCTTCGGTCGGGGGTATGCACCTGCCGGCCGCAACAGCGTGGCGCTGCAGCACTTCTACGATGGCCGGGTCCGCAGCGAGTGCGGGGTGGGGCGCCAGATCGCGCAGCTGGCCACCCAGCGCGAGCTGTACGGCGATGCGGCATTCGATGCCGAGTTCACGCCCGCCGAGTTGTCCATTGGCACGTTCCTGACCCTGCACGAGACCGACAGCATCCTGCTCGGCCGGCACGCGGGTGAGTTCCTTGCCGATGGCAAGGCGCGCAAGACCGCACAGCTGGGCCGGCAGGCGTTCGTCGGCGCGCCGGGCTTCATCGAGCACGTGTTCGACCGCGAATTCCTGGACGACATCAACAACCAGGCCGAGAACTTCGTGGTGGTCAATGTCAGCGACGCGGCGGCCCGTGCGCTGCGCGCGCACGACGGGTTTACCCATTACGACGCCATCAACCGGCAGATCTGGGCGCTGGCCCAGCGCATGCCCGGACCCGGGCCGCGCCGCTTCGAACGGCTGCTGGCCGAGCGCGATCCGGTCTGGCGCAACGGGTTGCCGGCCGAGCAGAAACCGCTGCTGGCCGAACTCGATGCGCTGCTGGACGATCCGTTCTACCAGGGGTTCGTGATTTACGTGCATCCTCGCGGTATACGTCCTGTCGGGTACCACATCGCACGCCTGCTCGACCGCAATCCGCGGACGCCGTTTGCCTTCGAGCTGGGCCTGCACAACCTGCATACCACGCTGTACCGGCGCTGGATCGACGCACGCCTTCGCCAGTGCGATTCCCCGCCGGCAGCATCCCCGCAACACAACTCGCACGCTGGAAGGTGACACATGGATATTGCAATGATCGGGCTGGGCAAGATGGGCGCCAACATGGCCGAGCGGCTGCATCGCGGCGGCCATCGGGTGATCGGCGTCGACCCCGGTGAAGGCGCGCGCGCGAGCGCGGCCAAGCGCGGCTTCGAGGTCAGCGCGTCGGTCGCCGATGCGCTGGCGCAGCTGCCGGTGCCGCGCGTGGTGTGGCTGATGGTGCCGGCCGGCGAGGTGGTGGACCAGACCCTGGCCGCGCTGTCACCGCACCTGTCCGAAGGCGACGTGGTGATCGACGGCGGCAACTCGTATTACAAAGATTCGATGCGTCGCGCCGGCCAGCTGCTGGGCGAGGACGTCAGCTACATCGACTGCGGCACCAGTGGCGGCGTGTGGGGCCTGCAGGAAGGCTACAGCCTGATGATCGGGGGTGACACGGAGGCAGTGGAGCGGGTGGGGGCGATCTTCCGCACGCTGGCGCCGGGCGAAGACCGCGGCTGGGCGCATGTCGGGCCGACCGGTGCCGGCCACTTCTGCAAGATGGTCCATAACGGTATCGAGTACGGGATGATGCAGGCCTACGCCGAAGGCTTTGCGCTGATGCAGCACAAGACCGCGTTCAACCTCGATCTTGCCCAGGTTGCCAAGGCCTGGCAGCACGGCAGCGTGGTGCGTTCGTGGCTGCTGGACCTCAGCGCCGATGCGCTTGGCCGCAACCCGCAGCTCGATGGCATTGCCCCGTACGTGGAAGATTCCGGCGAAGGCCGCTGGACCGTCGCCGAGGCGATCGACCTGGACGTGCCGGCACCGGTGATCACCCTGTCGCTGCTGGAGCGGCTGCGCTCTCGCGAGAAGAACTCCTTCAGCGATCGCCTGCTGGCGGCGATGCGCAACGAGTTCGGCGGCCACGCGATCAAGACCGAATAAGACCGCCGATGCAGCCGGTGGGTGGCGGGATCACGGTAGTGCCGGCCGCTGGCCGGCTCCTCGCAGAGGTTGATCAGGTGCGCGCATCGGCGCCGCCCGAAGATGCGCACAGATCCACCCGCCGCCCGCTGCGCGCACTCTCCGCCCCGGCTTGCAGCAGGCGCATCAACTGCAGTGCCTCATCCGCGCTCACCGTGGGCGCGCCGCTGCCCAGCATCGCGTCGCGGAACGCCGCGTACAGCCGCCGGTAGTCGCCGGGCACGTTGTCGACCGTGCTGCGCTGGCTGCGGCCGTGCTCATCGACCACGACGTGCTGGCCATGCAGCGGATCCAGACCCCAGCCCGGCGCGCCGGGCGCAATGCCATCGCGCAGCTGGTCTTCCTGCACGTCACGGCCGTCCTTGAGATAGCTGCCCACGTGCCCGTGCACCGCAAAGCGCGGATTGGCCGCGGCGACCAGCGAGCCGGCGTGCACGATCGCGCGGTGCCGCGGGTAATGCAGCACCGCGTGGAAGTAGTCATCGCTGCGTGCGTGGTCGCGTTGTGCGGTGATGTCGGCGCTGATCGCCGCCGGCCAGCCGAACAGCTGCAGCATCTGGTCGAGCAGATGCGGGCCCAGGTCCATCCACAGGCCGGCACCAGGCACGTCGCTCTCCCGCCAGCGATCCCGCACCTGCGGGCGGTAGCGGTCGAAGTGCGAGTGGCACTCGGCCACGTCGCCCAGCACGCCACTGTCGAGCAGCTGGCGCAGGCTGAGGAAGTCGGCATCGAAACGCCGGTTCTGGAACACCGTGGCAACCCGTTCCGCCGCCTGCGCGGCCTGCACCACCGCCTCGGCCTGCGCCACGTCCAGGGTGAAGGGCTTGTCCACCAGCACGTGCTTGCCGGCCTGCAGTGCGGCGATGGCCAGCGGTGCATGCTCGGCGTTGGGGGTTGCGATGACCACCGCATCCACGGCCGGGTCATCGAACAGTTGCTGTGCATGCGCGCAGATGCGCACGTCGGTGAAGCTGCGCAGGAGCCGGTCGCGTTGCGAACTGACGATGCTGTGCAGCGTCAGGCCGGGGGTGTGCTGGATCAACGGGGCATGGAAGACGCTGCCGGCCAGGCCGTAGCCGATCAGTCCCACCTGCAGGGCCGTGGCCATGGTGAGCTCCAGAGGAGAGAGGGGGAGGGTCAGCGTAGCGGCTGCGGCCGCGCGGAGGAACATGAACAGCCGGCAAGGAACCTGAGTGGTTCACGGCAGCGTTATGTTCCGCCCACGTGCCGCACAYGCGCTTCCCCCGACACTGGCCACACACCCAAGGAGACACCGAACATGACCAACACTACGCGCACTCTGCTTGCTGCTTCGCTGGCCCTCGGCATGGTTCTGGGTACGTCGTCGGCGATGGCAAAGGATCCGCCGAAGACCACCGACCATGCCGCCATGACCCATGCCGATACGCATGACTCCGACGCGCCGGTGACCGATAGCTGGATCACCACCAAGGTCAAGACCGATCTGCTCACCAGCAAGAACGTTCCGGGTACCGAGGTGATGGTGGAAACGGTCAATGGCGTGGTGACCCTGAAGGGCACCGTGGCCAGCCAGGCCGAGCATGACAAGGCACTTCGCGTGACCAAGGGCATCAAGGGCGTGAAGAGCGTCGATGCCAGCGGCCTGAAGGTCGCGGCCGCTGCCAAGCGCTGATTCCAGCGTATCGCGGTAGCCGAACGTAGAAACAGGGCGCGCCTTCGGGCGCGCTTTTTTTGTTTCCTTCTCAACGGCGGCGTCCTGTTTGCAAGGGCCGTGGTGGATGGTGCGCGGCGTTGTGCATGTGGTATCGGATAATTCAGGCGCGGGGTGTGGATCTTGATGCTGTTTCCGCTTGGGTTTGTCGCAAGCGTCCGGGCCCCGTAGCCGCCGGTAGGCCCCTGGCGCAAATGTCCCCCGGCCGCGTGGCGGCCTCCTCCTTTATTTTGCCCAGGGGCCTACCGGCGGC
>NZ_JBFULO010000097.1:0-11413 GCF_054049855.1 Stenotrophomonas sp. P5_B8
GCGTTGGCCAGCGCGGCCGACAACGGCACGGGACAGGCGCCGGCCATCGGCGCGAGCAGGATCGGGGCCTGCAATGCAAAACGCCGACAGAAGCTGTCGGCGCGTTCGAGGATGGATGACTGGCTCACGCGCGGCGCACCTGGAGAAGGAGACGGTGCCAGCATACGCCGCACCGCCCTGCCCCGGCATGCACGCCGGCCGGATTCAGCGTGCCGACACCGCGTAGGTGCGGACCAGCTGGCTGTCCATTTCTTCGTTGAATTTGAAGCTGACATAGCGGGCGTCGTCGGCGGCGAATTCTTCTTCGGCCGCCGCGCGGCCGATTTCGACACCCTCGGCATCCAGTGCACGCGCCACCAGCTTGCCCTTGAAGGCCTTGTCGGCCACTACGTACACCGCCGCATCCTTGGAGCCCATGCCACGGCTCTTGCCCAGGGTCACGGTGAGCCCGCGCGCGGCCAGGCCCGGATCGGCCTGCAGGGTCACGTTCATGCGCTTGTCCACGCCTTCACCCAAGCCAGCGACAAAATCGGCAGCGGTGCCGCTGATCGCACTGCCCGCCTTCTGCGACATCGTCCTGTCGTCCTTGCACGCGGCCAGGGAAAGGGCCAGCGCCATCACCACCATCGACTTGTTCACGAACATTCCTTTGAATTTGCCAAGCCTGCCAGTCAATCACCCAACACGCGGGGAACGCCAGAGGCACTACGCCGCCGCGGATGACGCATTTACCTGAAATTGGCGCGGCCGGCACGGAGACCGGGCGCTGCCGGATGCCTCAACGGAACGGCAGGCCGCCGCGACCGCCCATGGCGCCCATCATCCCCTTCATGCTGCGCATCATGCCCTTCATGCCGCCGCCGGCCATCTTGCTCATCATCTTTTCCATCTGCTGGTACTGCTTCATGAGCTTGTTGACGTCGGCCGGGGTCAGGCCGGAGCCGCGCGCGATGCGGGCGCGACGCGAGCCGTTGAGCAGGCCCGGGTTGCGACGCTCTTTCTTGGTCATCGAGTTGATGATGGCGATCATGCGCGGCACTTCCTTGCCCTGGCTGACCTGCTGCTTGAGGTGCTCGGGGATCTGGCCCAGACCCGGCAGCTTGTCCATCAGGCCGCCGATGCCCCCCATGTTCTGCATCTGCTCAAGCTGGTCGCGCATGTCGTTCAGATCGAACTTCTTGCCCTTGGCGACCTTCTCGGCCAGCTTCTGGGCCTTGTCCTTGTCGACCTGCTGCTCGACCTGTTCCACCAGCGACAGCACGTCGCCCATGTCCAGGATGCGGCTGGCGATACGGTCTGGATGGAACACGTCCAGGCCTTCGGGCTTCTCGCTGACACCGACGAACTTGATCGGCTTGCCGGTGATGTAGCGCACGCTCAGCGCGGCACCGCCACGGGCGTCGCCGTCGGTCTTGGTCAGCACCACGCCGGTCAGCGGCAGTGCTTCGCCGAAGGCCTTGGCGGTGTTGGCCGCGTCCTGGCCGGTCATGGCGTCGACCACGAAGAGCGTTTCCGCCGGGTTGACCGCAGCGTGCAGCGCCTTGATCTCGGCCATCATCGCTTCGTCGATGGCCAGACGGCCGGCGGTATCGACGATGAGCACGTCGACGAACGACTTGCGCGCATCATCGATGGCCGCGCGTACGATCGCTTCGGGCTTCTGGTCGGCGCTGGACGGGAAGAACAGCACGCCGACCTGGTCGGCCAGGGTCTTGAGCTGCTCGATCGCGGCCGGACGGTAGACGTCGGCCGACACCACCATCACCTTCTTCTTGCGCTTTTCCTTCAGGTGCTTGGCAAGCTTGCCCACCGTGGTGGTCTTGCCCGCGCCCTGCAGGCCGGCCATCAGGATGATCGCCGGGGCCGGCACGTTGAGGTTGAGGTCCGACGCTGCCGAGCCCATCACCGTGGTCAGCTCGTCGCGCACGATCTTGATCAGCGCCTGGCCGGGGGTGAGCGACTTGAGCACTTCCTGGCCAACCGCGCGCACCTTGATGCGCTCGACCAGCGCCTGCACGACCGGCAGGGCGACGTCGGCTTCGAGCAGCGCGATGCGGACTTCGCGGGTGGCCTCGCGGATGTTTTCCTCGGTGAGGCGACCGCGGCCACGCAGCCGCTCGATGGTGCCGGAGAGGCGCTGGGTCAGGGACTCGAACATGGAGGCAACCTGTTCAGAACGAAAGACAGAGAGACGCACAGTATAGCCGGTCCACCAAGCGCCCCGGCGCGCGCCTGCGGCCTGTGGCCGCAGGCATCGCCAGTGGCTTGGGGGTATGCGAAACTGCAACGATGACAATCGTTCTCATCGCGACCCTGCTATACCTGACCGCCACCGGCCTGCTGGTGCGCGCGGTCGTCCGCGATGATGCGGTGACCTCCCCGGCCTGGCTGTGGCCGGCGCTGCCGGCGATGCTGCTGCACGGCGGTTACCACGTGCTGGTGGCGATGCGCACCACCGGTGGACCGGACATGCATTTCTTCGCCGCGCTGTCGCTGGTAAGCCTGGGCATGGCCTGGCTGACCTCGCTGGTGGCCGCGCGCGGGCGCATGGCGGCACTGGGTGTCCTGGTATTTCCGATGGCCGCAGCGGTGCTGTGGGCCTATCACGCCTACGGTCACGAGCCGAGCCGGCCGCTGGGCTGGCAGCTGGCCACCCACGCCTGGATGGCGCTGCTGGCCTATGCCGCCCTGAGCGTGGCCGCGTTGCTGGCGATCATGCTCTGGCTGCAGGAGCGCGCCCTGCGCCGCCGCGATTTCCGGCCGTGGCTGCGCGCCCTGCCGCCGCTGGCCGATCTGGAATCGCTGCTGTTCCGGGTGATCGCGGTCGGTTTTGCGCTGCTCACCCTGACCCTGGTCACCGGCGTGCTGTTTGTCGATGACCTGCTGGCGCAGAAGCTGGTGCACAAGACGGTACTCAGCGTGCTGTCGTGGATCGTGTTCGGCACCCTGCTGATCGGCCGTCGCCGTTACGGCTGGCGTGGTGCGAAGGCCGTGCACTGGACGCTGACCGCGATGGCGCTGCTGCTGCTGGCGTTCTTCGGCAGCCAGTTCGTTATAGAGCTGGTGTTCGGGCGAGCGCGCTAGACGCTACAGCGGTCCGGTCAGCGGATCGCGCAGGCGGCTGCCGCGCTGGGTGCCATGCGCGCGGACGCGAACGGTGCATCGATCTCGCCATCCTGGCCATCCAGCAGATCGTCCACACTGGCCTGCTGGAACCGGCGCACCACCGCCACCGGGTCGTCACACGCCGGCGCGGCCTGTACCACCGGCACGCACAGCGCCATCAGCGCCATGCCGCCGCAAATCTTCCAACCGGGTGTCCGCATATCCCCTCCCCCCCTGTGGACGGGCCGGGCGCGCCAGTGGCGCGCCCGGCCTGGCGCTTACAGACCGTAGCGCTCGATCACGTCCACATGACGCTGCTCGTCCTGGCCGCAGGCCTCGGCCAGGCGCAGCCAGCACAGCCGGTGCGGCCAGTGCGCAGTGGCCTCGAGCAGGAACCGGTGCAGGTCCAGCGGCGGCTGTTCCTGGGGCTGGGCCACGGTGAACAGCACGCCTGGCAGCGGCGCATCGTCGCCTTGGGCATCGGTGAGCTGGTAATCGTCCGGGCTGTGCGTCCACAGCTTCCAGCCCCGGGCCTCCACTGCCTCGGAGAACGCGGTCCACGCGTCTTCACCGGGGTGCACGCCATCGACCAGCCAGCTCCCGGCGTAGCCACCGCCCTGGAGCAGGTGGACTTCGGCGTAGGTGGGCATGAAACGCTCTCGCTCCTGCTCGTCCTCCGGGGCCGGATGGACCAGTTCGGCGTCGAACACCACCCAGTCGTTCACGCGCTGGCGGCGGTTGGCCGGCGCATTCTCGACGATGCGCGCGGTGACCGGGCCGGTGCGGCGCGCATAGTATTCGATCGGCTCGCCGCCGTCCGCGCAGCGGATGATCACCCAGCCGAAGGATTCCTCGACCGGGCCATCGGTGCTTTTCAGTTCCATGCCGATGGCCGCTGCCGAACCACGCACGGCGGCCCAGTCACGGGCGGCACTGGCGGCGGTCATGTGGTCCCAGTGCGCGCTGCGCGGCTCTTCCAGTACCTCGGTGAGGTGGCGGTACTGCGCGGCCGCGTCCTGGAAGCGCTGCATGGCCATCAGGGCCATCGCCAGCAGGTTGCGGGCGCCATGCGACTGCGGCGAAAGGGCCAGCAGCGCGCTGCACGCCTGCTCCAACGCGGGCCAGTCGGAGAGCTTGTGCGCCATCTGCGCTTGGCACCACAGTGCGAACACCGGCACCTGCGCCTGGTAATGCTGCGCCAGGCGATCCAGCCCGGCCTGGTCGCCACGCTGCACCAGCAGGCCCATCAAGGAGTACGCCGGGGGGGCATCCTCATGCGCGTGGCGCTCGACGAACGCCCACAGCAACGCAATCGCGTCATTCTCGGCGCCGCAGGCATTCAGCGCCGAGGCGGCGACATCCAGCATCGCCGCGTCGTCGGGACGCTGCTCCACGCCCTGCAGCAACCACTGCGCCTCGCGTTCGGGGTCGCGCCCGTCGCCCTGCTCGCCCTGTTCGACCAGCCAGTCCAGCAAGCCCTCGGCGGGCACCGGCAACGCCGCCGCGCCGGGGGCGGCATCGATGCGCGCAGCCATCGCGGCCACGGCCTCGCTTGCACCGCGGTCCTGGCGCAGGCTGTCCAGGTGCTCCCGGGCCAGCGCCAGGTGGCGCCGTGCGGTCCACACCGCGCCGCGCTGCAGCGCCATGTCCACGCAGAGTCCGGCAATCTCGATCACGAAGCGGTGCGCGCCAACCGCTGCGTAATGCGCCAGGGTCGCGCTGAGCCGGCGGCCCAGGTCCCAGCTGTTGCGCTCGGGTGCGTTGCGCACCAGCAGCGCCACCGTATGCGCCCACATGCGGCGGTAGTTCGGCGACAACTGGTTCCACGGCACCAGCGATTCCAGCGCTTCTTCATCGCGGCCCAGCTGCGCCAGCGCCCATGCGCGCGACAGTTTGCGCGGGATGGTGCAGTTTGCCGGCTCGTAGTCGCCCTCGGCATCCACTTCGGCCTGGCGCGCGTCGATCAATGCCAGCGCCTCGGCCGCGCGGCCGCTGGCGAGGAGGATCTTGATGCGCATTTCCGGGAAGCTGTCGTACACCTTGCCGCCATGCGCCAGCACGGTGCCGGCCTGCACGTCCAGGTAATCCAGGGCCCCCTGGCTGTTGCCGTCGTCCAGCAACGCATCGGCCTTCTCGCAGCTCAGGCACTGGAAGCACGCCCAGCTCGGATCGATCCGCGCCAGCGTTTCCTCGCAGACCTCGATGCGCTCCGGCACCCAGCCGGGGCCGTCGATGTTGCCGTAACAGGCCGCCAGGTCCTGGGTTACGCAGATCGACTGCGGGCACTCCACCGTGTCGGCACGGTGCGCGCGCTCGAACAGCGCCACCGCGTCGCCCAGCGCCGACTCGCCCTCCAGGCGGTTGCCGACGCGATTGCGCATGTCCCAATGGCCGACGAACACCTCCAGCCACGGATTGCCCAGCGTCTTGCCCAATGCACGCGCTTCGGGCAGCAGGGCATCCACACGGTCCAGGCGCAGTTCGCAGACTTCATCGGTCAAGCGCGTCAGCAGCTGTGCGCTCTGCACCTGCCCGGCTTCGCCAAGATCGTCCTGAAGTTTTTCCACCCAGTTCCAGATATCCATGCGGTCGTGTCGTCCTGCAGTGCGTAATGTTGAAGAAAGGGAAGATCAGCGCGCCTGCAGCATCTGCTGCAGGGCATCGGCGATGTCGCCGAACGCGCGGTTGAGGTCGTTGCTGGCCGCGCCGCCGTCCTGGGCGCGCCCCTGCGCGCTGACGATCACTTTCAGCGAACGCAGCAGGCGCGCGGCGGACTCGGCCTGCGGGTTGCCGGCGCGCATCGCCGCCAGCAACGCCTGCACGGCGGGGTTGTCCAGGTTGAGGTACAAGCGCGAGGGTGCGCGCGCGACGATGCGGGCGGTGAACTGGCGCGCCAGCCGCAGCGCGGCCATTGACACGCGCTTGTCGTTTTCGTCGTCTTCCAGGCGGCGTTTCAGCTCGGCCTCGCGATCGGGCACCACCACCACTGGCAGCTCGGCCGGGCTGAAATGCGCCGGCAACAATTGCTCACCGTCACCCAGGTGGGTCTGCAGCCAATCCATTTCCGCCTCGGGCAGCGTATCGGTGCGGAACAGCGCGCGGTTGCCTTGTTCGGTGCCCAGCTCCACCAGGCGCATGCCCTTGGCCTGGGTCCAGCGGCGCAGGAACGGCACCACCGCGTAACGGTTGCCATGCGCCACCGGCACGCCCATCGCGCGGAACAGCATTTCCTCGAAACCGCCGCCGCTGTCCAGGATCACGTGGACCGCACCGCGCGAGGGCAGTTCGCTTGCCTTGATGTCGCCCTGCGAGCTAGGCACGCGCACGTGTTCGAGCAGCAATTGGAACAGGCGCTCATCGCACAGCGAGGCACCCAGCAGCGCTTCGTTGTGCCGCACCAGGATGCGTCGCCAAGCCTCCGGCTGCTGCCGTGCGATCTCCACCAGTCCATCGATGAGCGCCTCGCCCAATGCATGCTGGACTGCGCTGTAGGTTTCATCGCGCTGCAGGTCCTCGCGGCTGGCGGTAGGGGTCAACCGGCTGGATTCGATCACGCCACCGATGAAACCGGCCCAGGGCGGCAGCAGGTCGCGCGCGTCGTCGTCGAGCAGCATGCCCCGCACGAACACCGAGAGGTTGCGGTTGTCGCTGGTGCCGTAGGTGGCGCCGTCCTGAACCCAGAGCAGGCCCACCGCATCGCTGCCGCCATCGGCGCGCAGCGGCATGCAGGCGATCGGCTCGAAGCTGCGCTCGAAGTGCGCGGCGAACTCCAGGCCGCGGCGCTGCGCCTGCAGCGGGTGCATGACCACGCCGGCCTGCGGACGCCACGGCGGCGGCTCGGGGTTGATCGCGCGCGCATCCTGGCCGATGTGGATCGGCTCGCCCAGCAGCGCGCAATAGCGGCCGAGGATGTCGCGCAGGTTCTGCTCCTGCRCCAGGTGCACGTAACTGCCATGCAGTTCCAGCACCACTTCGGTGCCGACCGCGCGCGCCGGCATCGGGGACACCGTGTACTGCTCGGCGTTGCTTGAGACATAGCAGTGGCCCAGCGTCGGCTGCTGGTAGGAGGTGGTGCGCACGGTCACCCGGCGCGCCAGCACGAACGCGGACAGGAAGCCCAGCCCGAACATGCCGATCAGGCCTTCGTCGTCCTCGCCGGCCTGGCGCAGGCCACGGGTATAGCCCACGCCAACGGTGGCCAGGTAATCGTGGATTTCCTGCTGGGTCAGCCCGGCGCCGGTATCGATGATGCGCACGATGCCGTTGACCGCATCGCCGTGCACTTCGATCCGGCCCGGCTCCTGCCAGTCGGCCTGTTCCAGGCGCCGTCGCACCAGCGAATCGTGCGCGTTCTGCACCAGTTCGCGCAGTGCCACCACCGGGGTGGAATACAGATGCTTGCCAAGGACAGTCATCAATCCGTTGAGGTCGACACCGGCGCGACGGATCTCGCTGGCGCCCTGTACATCCAGGGGAGTCTCTTGCATGGAATCGTTTTCTCTGGCGGGCGCACCCCGGCCGGGATACGCGCTGGAACGAGGATTTCAGGGGAGGAAAACTAGCACAGCCCGGCCGCGCATTGCCTGCGCGGCGGGTGCCTCGGAAACACCGCGTTCAGATCGCCTCGATCGCCTCGGACAGCCGCTCCACCGCGATCACCTCCATGCCCTTCACGCTGCCGGTCTTGGGCGCGTTGGCCTTGGGCACGATCGCGCGCTTGAACCCATGGGTGGCCGCTTCGCGCAGACGATCTTCGCCGTTGGGGACCGGGCGGATCTCGCCGGACAGGCCGACCTCGCCGAAGGCGATGGTCTTCTCGGCCAGGGGTCGGTCCTGCAGCGAGGACAGCACCGCCAGCAGCACCGGCAGATCCACCGCGGTTTCCTGCACGCGGATGCCACCGACCACGTTGACGAACACGTCCTGGTCACCGGTCAGGACACCGCCATGCCGGTGAAGCACGGCCAGCAGCATCGCCAGCCGGTTCTGCTCCAGGCCCACCGCAACGCGGCGCGGGTTGGACAGCGGTGAGGTGTCCACCAGCGCCTGCACTTCCACCAGCAGCGGGCGGGTGCCTTCGCGGGTGACCATCACGCAGCTGCCCGGCTGCTGGGTGCTGCCCCCGGAGAGGAAGATCGCCGAGGGATTGGAGACTTCCTTCAGGCCCTTTTCGCCCATCGCGAACACGCCCAGCTCGTTGACCGCGCCGAAACGGTTCTTGAACGCACGCAGCAGGCGGAAGCGGCTGCCGCTCTCGCCCTCGAAGTACAGCACCGCATCCACCATGTGTTCGAGCACGCGCGGGCCGGCGATGCCGCCTTCCTTGGTGACGTGGCCGACCAGGAACACGGCGGTGCCGGTTTCCTTGGCAAAGCGCACCAGCCGCGCGGCACTCTCGCGCACCTGGCTGACCGAACCGGGCGCGGCGGTAAGCGACTCGGTCCACAGCGTCTGCACCGAGTCGGCCACGATCAGCTTCGGCCGGGCCACGCTGGCGTGCTGCAGGATCGCCTCCACCTGGGTTTCGGCCAGCGCGTTGACGTTGTCCAGCGGCAGATCCAGCCGCACCGCGCGACCGGCCACCTGCGACAGCGACTCCTCACCGGTGATGTACAGGACCGGCAGGGTAGCGGCCATCTTGGCCACCGCCTGCAGCAGCAGCGTCGACTTGCCGATGCCCGGATCGCCGCCGACCAGGATCACCGCACCCTCGACCAGACCGCCGCCCAGCACGCGGTCGAACTCGCCGATGCCGGTGCTCACGCGCAGGTGTTCGGTCTGCTGTACATCCTTGAGCGCCATGATCTTGGGCGCATCGACCTTGCCGGCCCAGCCGGAACGGCGCGAGGCCGGCGACTTGGCCGCCGCCGCGCTTTCCAGCGTGATCTCGGTCAGCACGTTCCAGACCCCGCACTCGGTGCACTGGCCCTGCCACTTGCTGTATTCGGCGCCACATTCGCTGCACACGTAGGCGGTAAGTCGCTTGGCCATGTCCACTTCCACTTCATCAACTGTCCGGCAGGATAGCCGAGCCGCGTCGCAACAACCGAGACGCGCTGCCAGCGGCGCTCAAGTTCCCCGCGCCCGTGCCGATACTGCGGCGGGCCATTGCCCTTTCCTACTTCGTCCAGGCTTTTCCCATGACCGGCACCTACAGCCAGAGTCTTGTCGTCTTCTCGCTGCTGGTTGCCATCCTCGCCTCGTACACGGCGCTGGACATGGCCGGCCGGCTGGCCAGCACCCAGGGCCGTGTGGCCCGCTGGTGGCTCGCCGGTGGCGCGGGCGCGATGGGGCTGGGCATCTGGTCGATGCACTTCATCGGCATGCTCGCCTTCCACCTGCCGATTCCGGTGGGCTACGACCTGGGCATCACCCTGTTCTCGCTGGCGGTGTCGGTCGGCGCCTCGGCCTATGCGCTGTGGCTGGTCTCGCGCCCGGCGCTGCCCTGGATGCGGCTGGTCGCCGGCGCGGTGCTGATGGGCCTGGGCATCGCGGCCATGCACTACCTGGGGATGTCCGCGCTGCGCATGCAGCCGGGCATCGACTATGACCCCTTCTGGTTCACCCTGTCGGTGCTGATCGCCATCGGCGCGGCCGGTGCGGCGCTGTGGATCGCCTTCCGGCTGCGGCTGGAGCAGCGCCGCCCGTTCCTGCTGCGCGGCCTGGCCTCGCTGGTGATGGGGCTGGCGATCGTAGGCATGCACTACACCGGCATGGCGGCGGCCAGCTTCCCGGCCGGCAGTATCTGCGGGGCCGCGTATGGGGCCGGCATCGACGCCAAGTGGTTGGCGGTGCTGGTCATCGTCACGACCCTGGCGACGCTGGGCATCGCGCTGCTGTCCTCGGTCTTCGACCGGCAGATGCGCACCCGCACCGGCCTGCTCGCCGATTCGCTGGCACACGCCAACGAAAAGCTGCTGCAGGCCGCGCTGCACGACCCACTGACCCAGCTGCCCAACCGCATGCTGCTGCAGGACCGCATCGAACAGGCGATCGAGAAGGCGCAGCGTCGGCAGTTCAGCTTCGCGGTGATGTTCTGCGACCTGGACGGCTTCAAGGCGATCAACGACGCCTACGGCCACCAGCTCGGCGACAAGCTGCTGATCCAGATGAGCGAGCGCGTCAGCAAGCTGTTGCGCGGCCAGGACACGTTCGCGCGGCTGGGCGGCGATGAGTTCGTCATCGTCTTCCAGGTGGACGATCCGGAAGACGCGGCGGTGGTGGCCGAGCGGATCATCGCCAGCGTGGGCGAGCCGTTCCTCATCGACACGCTGGAGCTGCAGGTGACCGCCAGCCTGGGCATCGCGCTGTACCCGGCCGATGCCACGACCGAGCGCGAGCTGATGGCGCACGCCGATGCGGCGATGTACCACACCAAGGATGCGGGCCGGAACGGGTATACGTTCTTCACCGAGTCGATGCACGTTAGCGCCAACCGCCAGCTCAAGCTGCTGCAGGAGCTGCGCCGGGCAATCGGCCGCAACGAGCTGGTGCTGCACTACCAGCCCAAGTTCCCGGCCAGCGGGCAGCCGCTGATCGGTGCCGAGGCGCTGGTGCGCTGGCAGCACCCGGAATTGGGCCTGCTTGGCCCGGATACGTTCATTCCGGTGGCCGAACGCAGCGGGCTGATCCTGCCACTCGGTGACTGGGTGCTGGACCGGGCGTGCGCGCAGCTGCGCCAGTGGCACGATGCCGGGCATGCGGAGTGGTCGATGGCGGTGAACCTGTCGCCGCTGCAGTTCGCGTCGAGCACGCTGCTGGACACGGTCAGGCAGACGCTGGACAAGCATGGTCTCGATCCGCGCCACCTGACGCTGGAGGTGACCGAGACCACCGCGATGAAGGACGTGGAGGCAAGCCTGCTGATCCTGCATGGGCTGACGGCGATGGGGGTCAATATTTCCATCGACGACTTCGGCACCGGCTATTCGAGCCTGCTGCATCTCAAGCGGATGCCGGCCACCGAGCTGAAGATCGACCGCGCGTTCGTGCACGATCTGGAAGACAACGCCGAAGACGCGGCGATCGTGTCGTCGATCATCGCGCTGGGCCGTTCACTGCAGTTGCGGATCGTCGCCGAAGGCGTGGAGACCGCAGGGCAACGGCAGTATCTGAGCGACATGGGCTGCGATCTGCTGCAGGGCTACCACCTGGGGCGGCCGGTCGGGGCTGAGGAGTTTTTGCGGTTGGCGCAGGCGGCGTAAGACTTCGATCTTTGACCGCCAGTTCAAGACAAGCATAGGCGGTGTCCTTGGCGCCCTGGACGGGGCGGGCGCGTGCGGGTGAGCGGGACACGGTCCCGCTAACC
>NZ_JBFULO010000098.1:0-11411 GCF_054049855.1 Stenotrophomonas sp. P5_B8
GACAATGGGCGCCACCACCGCAGGATCCGGCGCGAAGGTCATGGCCGCCCAGTCCGTCGCGATGTCGCGGGCGGACTGATCCGGATTCCAGGCGAGACGACCGAAGGCGTACCAGTTGGCCTGATCGAAGTGCGACCCGCTCCAGGTCCGGTCGTTGCCGAGGTTGGCGACGCCGGCAATGCCGGTCAGCGACCTTGCCACCGTGGAGCCCTCGCCGCGGGCGTGGGTGTCGGACTGCAGCGCCTCCTCGTACAACGGCCCCAGGTACACCAGATGGGTGGCAAAGCCGAGATACTCCTTGGTGATCTGGACTTCCATCATCAACGGCGTGCGCGGCATGGCCCCGAACAGCGGATGGAACGGCTCGCGCGGCTGGAAATCGATGGGACCGTTCTTCACCTGCACGATCACGTTCGGGCGGAAATCACCGTCCAGGCCGGCAAACTCGGTGTAGGCCTGCGTGGCGCGGTCCTCGGGCACCTCATGCGCGTAGACGAAGGCGCGCCACATGACCACGCCGCCATGGGGTGCCAGCGCGTCAGCCAGCAGATTGGCGCCGTCCGCATGCGAACGGCCATAGTCCTGCGGTCCGGGCTGTCCTTCCGAATTGGCCTTGACCAGGAAGCCACCGAAATCGGGAATGCGCGCGTAGATCTCGTCAGCCTTGTCGCGCCACCAACGTTGCACGTCCGGGTCGAGCGGATCGGCTGTCTTCAGCCCGCCCAGCTCGATGGGCGCGCTGAAGCGCGCGCTCAGGTATACGCGGATGCCGTACGGCCGGAACACGTCTGCCAGCGCGGCGGCTTTGGCGAGATACGCCGGCGCAAGGCTCTGTGCGCTCGCGTTTACATTGTTCAGCACGGTGCCGTTGATGCCGAGCGAGGCGTTGGCACGCGCATAGTCGGTATAGCGCGGGTCGCGCCACTCCGGCAGCGTCTGCCAATCCCAGAGTGAGCGGCCGGCATAGCCGCGTTCGACATGACCATCGAGGTTGTCCCAATGGTTGAGTAAGCGCAGCCRCAGACGGGGGGATTCGCGCACCTCAAGCGCGTCCGGCAACGCGCCCGTCTGCAGCAGTCGCAGCAGATGAAACACGCCGTACAGGACACCGATATCGCGGCGTGCGGCCACCAGCAGCACGTCGCGCCCGTCAATGCGCGCGCGCCGGAGCAGGTAGCCTTCATCGCCGAGCGATTCAATCTCTTCGCGGAATGGCGCGATCAGTGTCGACGACTGCGGTGTACCGAGCACCAGCGAAGCGTTGGTTGCAGCCACACCCTGCATCCGGGGAGCGTTGCCCGTAAGACCCCGCAGACCACGCCCCAGCTCCTCGCGCGCGGCACGCTGCGTGGGCGTTCTGTCAGGGGCCACCACCTCTGCCAAGCGCATGCGGGCGTCGGCCGCGCGCGCGGGTTCGACGGGGGCGTAGCGCAGCCAGAGCGCGTACCCATCCTCTGCGCGCACGTTGCCCACGCAGGCAAACAGCGCCACTGCTGCGCCGAGCATCCAATGACACCGCGCGACACTTGAACGCAGCCGCAGCGTGGACGGCAAACCTTGTAAGCTCCGGACGTGCTTTGGCTGCGACAGCGTCAAAAAGAAGAACGGGAGCGCGAATTGGACAAGCCGAAGAAGTCGGTCCGCCGCAAAGCCAGCGGTGTGACGATCGACGAGGTGGCGGCCCTGGCCGGGGTATCGCCGATGACCGTGTCGCGGGCGATCAACCAGGGCAAGGTGCGCGATGACACCCGCGAACGCGTCATGCGCGCGGTGCGTGAACTCGGCTATACGCCCAACCTGGCCGCCAGTTCGCTGGCCGCCGCACACCACACGCGCATTGCGTTGATCTACACCAATCCCAGCGGTGCCTATCTGCGTGAGCTGCTGGTCGGCCTGCTGCGGGTGGCGTCCAACGCGGCCATCCAGCTGGTCATCCACTACTGGGACAACCTGGACCCCGACGCCGAGCGCAAGGCTGCGCGTGCCTTGGACGGACGCGTGGATGGCGTCATTCTGCCGCCCCCGCTGTGCGAATCGCAGCCGGCCGTGACCGAACTGGTCAAAGCGGGCATCCCGGTGGTGGCGATCGCATCGGGTCACCTCAGTGACGATATTTCCTGCGTCCGCATCGACGACTTCCACGCCGGCAAGGAGATGGCCGAACACCTCATCCAGCACGGTCACCGTCGCATCGGCTTCATCCGCGGCCGCAACGACCTGAGCGCGAGCGCGCGTCGCTACGATGGCTTTGTCACCGCCCTGCATGAGGCCGGGCTGCAGGTCGAAACCGGCCTCGTCCAGCAGGGCGACTACACCTACCGTTCGGGGCTTGCCGCCACCGAAGCGCTGCTGTCCCACCCTCGGCCACCGACCGCGATCTTCGCCAGCAACGACGACATGGGCGCGGCGGCGATCTCCGTCGCACACCGCCGCGGCCTGGAGGTGCCCCGTGACCTGTCGGTGGTGGGTTTCGATGACACCTCGGCCGCAACAACCGTCTGGCCCGAGCTCACCACGATCCATCAACCCATCGCCGCGATGGCCGACGCCGCCATCGATATCCTGCTGCGCACCATCCGCCGCAAGCGCGACCAGACCCGCGTGTTGACCGACCACGTCGTGCCACACCGGCTGGTGGTGCGCGACTCGGTCGCGCGCCCGCCCAGGCGCTGAGGGCGCACGACGCATCGTCACGCGCCCGGGCATGCGACGGTGGCCTCCGCTTCGTTCAACGCGCCGAGGGCGACGCGTGACACCGAGAGCGTCATCGCGCCCGCCGTCCCGATGGACCAGGGGCGGTCCAGCTTGCCGACATCCGCGCCAGCCGCCGCCAGGCACTTCAAGGGCACGCCCACGCGCGTCCACTGGCCCACAGGCAGTTTTGCCAGCGTCGGCCCCAGCGCAACGCGTGCCGAGCAACCCGTGCCGCAGCCCACCGCCAACCATGCCTCGCCCTGGGGTGCAGTCTCAACCCGCAGCGTGGTCAACAGCATCAGGTCACCGTTGCTCTCGCGCTGCAGGTCCAGCGCCGTGTGCGACTGCAGCGCGGCCACCGCTTCCCCCTTGCCCGTCCACGCCAGCCGGCGACCGTCTTCCTGTGCAAGGTGATCCACGCCGGTGACATTCAGCAGGCCACCCTCGAGGGATTCCGGCACCTTGGTGACGGTCACGCCCTGCCCCGTGCTGCCCTCCAGCCGCAGGGCCATGCCGGACCCGGCATCGCCGCGCGCGAAGAACACACCCACCGCCCCTTCGTTGCCGGTGACGCCGGAGACCTCCGGCAGCGCGGCCAGATCGCCGTTGTCGGTGTAGGTCAGGCCGAAGCCGAAGGCGAACAACGGGTTGTAGTCCTTCTGCCCGACGTTGTTGGCGTACTGCGTTGCCGTGCGCGGCCAACTGAAACTGAGCTTGCCCTTGAAGTCGTGCTGCACGCGGCCGTCCGGCCCACGCAGCAGCACGTCGGCAATGCCGGCGCCTTCCGACCCGGGCAGCCACGCGGCCACGAACGCATCGGCGGCATTGATCTCCCGGTTGACCCACAACGGGCGCCCGCTCAGGAACACCGCGACCACCGGAATGCCGTCAGCTTTCAGTCGCTTGATCAGGGCAAGGTCGGCATCGTCTCCCGGCTTGTAGGCCAGTGTCGGCAGATCGCCCTGGAACTCCGCATAGGGATTTTCCCCAAACACCACCACGGCGACATCCGGCTTGGTCGCGTACGTCCCGTCCACTGCAAGCTCGGCGTGGCCGCCGGCGGCCTTCGCCTGCTGCGCAATGCCTTCGAAGATGGTGTCCGCGTTCGGAAAATCCTTTCGGGTGGTGCCGGTGCCCTGCCAGTTCAGTGTCCAGCCGCCGGCCTGCTTGCCGACATCGTTGGCCCCGTCACCGGCAACCAGGATGTGTTGCCTCGGCGACAGCGGCAGCACACCGCCCTGGTTTTTCAGCAGCACCAGCGACTCGCGCACCGCCTGGCGTGCAACGTCTCGATGCGCGGGTGCACCGACGAGCGCGAACTGCCCACCGACCGCACGCGACGACGGCTTGCCCGCCTCGAACAACCCCAGCCGCAGCTTGACCCGCAGGATCCGGCGCACCGCATCGTCCAGGCGCTGCTGGGGGATGGTGCCTTTCATCACCGCGGCCAGCGTGGTCTCATAGAAGCCCTTCCAGCTGTCCGACGCCATGGCCATGTCCAGGCCCGCGTTGATGGTGGCCGGGCAATCGGTGGTGGTGCAGCCCTTGACCTGCCCGTGGCCGTTCCAGTCGCCCACCACGAAACCACCGAAATGCATCCGGCCCTTCAACGCATCGGTCAGGTACGGCTTGTTGCCGTGCATTTTCTCGCCGTTGACGCTGTTGAAGGACGCCATCACGGTCTGCGCGCCGGCCGCGATGGCCGGCGGATACCCGGCGGCGTGGATGCGCACCAGCTCGGCCTCGCTGATCCGGGTGTCGCCCTGGTCCTTCCCATCGGCAGTGCCGCCGTCACCGAGGAAATGCTTCACCGAGGCGATCACATGCCGACCGTCAAGGAACGCAGGCGAGCCCACCTTGCCCTGCAGGCCCTCGACCATCGCGCCGGCATAGCTGGCCACCACCTCGGGCGATTCGGAATACCCCTCGTAGGTGCGCCCCCAGCGGTCATCCTGCGGTACCGCCACGGTTGGCGCGAAGGCCCACTCCATGCCGGTCGCCCGGGTTTCCAGCGCGGTGATTTCACCGATCCGCCGCAGCAGTTCCGGGTTCCGCGCGGCGCCCAGGCCGATGTTGTGCGGGAACAGGGTTGCGCCGATGATGTTGCTCTGCCCGTGCACGGCATCGATGCCGAAGAGCACCGGAATGGCCTTGCCGCCCTGCGAGGTATCCATCGACGCCTCGTAGAACGCATCGGCCAGCGCCAACCATTGGGCAGGCGCGGCATCGTAGCGGCCGCCGGGGTCGGAGTTGCCGCCGGCCAGGATCGAGCCGAGCCGGTATTTGCGGAGGTCATCGGGCGTGATGCTGGCGATATCTCCCTGCACCAGCTGGCCCACCTTCTCCTCTACCGTCAGTGTGGCCATCAGGTCGGTGATGCGCTTCTCCAGCGCGGCGTCCTCGGCCAGCGGCCAGGCGACCTGCGGCCACGGCTCCGGGTCGGCCGGCGCGGCGGCAACGGGCTTGTCTTCGTTCCCGCAGGCAACCAGGGCCAGCATCAGCGCGGCCAGCAGCACGCCACGGTGGGTGCGGGTAAGGCGTGGATTGGTCATCGTGTTCATCCTTCCATCTGCTCCAGTTCCTTGCCCTTGGTTTCGTGCACATACTTGAGCACGAAGACGACCGAGATGATGGCCGCCACCAGGTAGATGCTGTACGTCGCCGCCAGCCCGATGGCGGCCAGCAGAATGGGGAACGTCACCGTGACGGCGAAGTTCGCGGTCCATTGCGCCGCACCGGCCACGGCCAGCGCCGAGCCACGGATCTGGTTGGGGAACATCTCACCCAGCAYCACCCACATCACCGGGCCCCAGGAGACGTTGAAGAACACCACGTAGGCATTGGCCGCCACCAGCGCCAGCGTGCCCATGTGCCCGGGCAGCTGCAGGCGGGCGTCCACCAGCGAGCCGCTGGCGAATGCCACCACCAACAGCGCCAATGACACTGCCATGCCGGCCGAGCCGACCCATAGCAGCGGCTTGCGCCCGATGCGGTCGATGAGCAGCACGGTCACCACGCAGGCGCCGATGCTCAGCGCACCGGACAGCACGTTGATCAGCAGTGCGTCGTTTTCGGAGAAGCCGACCGCCTGCCAGAGCACGGCGCCGTAATAGAACACCACGTTGATGCCGACCAGCTGCTGGAAGATGGCCAGGCCGACGCCGACCCAGACAATCGGGCGGATCCGGCCGGTCACCTTGTTGCGCAGATCCGACAGCCGCGGGCGATGGTGGTCGGTCGACAGCGAGGCGTCGATCTCGGCAAGCTTGGCCTGCGCCTCCGCCCCACCGAACAGCCGCGTAAGCACGTGCAGCGCCTCGTCCTTGCGGCGCTTCACCACCAGGTAGCGCGGGCTTTCGGGAATGGTCAGCAACAGCGCCAGGAACAACAGCGAGGGCACCGCCTGCATCCAGAACATCCACCGCCACGCCGCGTGCCCCCACCACAGCGCCTCGGTCGAGGCACCGGCGGTGGCCRCCAATAGATAGTTGGACAGGAACGCGACGGTGAGGCCGCTGATGATGGCGATCTGCTGGACCGTGGCAAGACGGCCCCGGTAACGCGCCGGCGCAACTTCGGCGATGTACGCCGGCGAGATCACGCTGGCCGCCCCCACGGCAAAGCCCCCCATCACCCGCGCGAGGATGAACATGACCGAAGAGGACGCCGCGCCCGCGCCGATCGCCGACAGCAGGAACAACACCGCCGACACGATCAGCACGTTGCGCCGTCCCAGGCTGTCGGCCAGCCGGCCGGCGCTGAAGGCACCGATGGCGCAGCCCAACAGCATCGAGGCGATCTCGAACCCCTGCATCCACTCGCCGGACCTGAACGCCTGGTGCAGGCCGTCCTGGGTGCCGTTGATGACGCCGCTGTCAAACCCGAACAGGAATCCGCCAATCGTCGCCACCACGCTGATCAACACAATCAGTCGGGTGTTCTCCCCGCCGCTCATTGCCTGGTTCATTGCCCTGCCCCTCCCCGGTTGGGTGTCATCGCTGCGAGCGGTCACGCTCAGCGCAGCAGGTACTGGTTGAGCAGGTTCTCGTAGCGCTCCTGCTTGCCGCTGATCTGGCTGGGTTCCCCGCCCTTGGCGCCCAATGCGGCCAGATCCGTGAGGCTGAGCGCGCCTCCCGCGAATTGCTTGCCGGGACCGTTGTCGAAGCTGGCGTAGCGCGCGTTTCGCCACTGTTCCAAGGGCGAGTCGTTCAGCAGTGCGTGGGCCACTTCCAGCCCTCGCGCGAACGCATCCATGCCACCGATGTGGGCGATGAACAGATCCTCGAGATCGGTGGATTCGCGACGCAACTTGGCGTCGAAGTTCAAGCCACCTTCCAGCCCACCCTGCCGAAGCACCACCAGCATCGCGCCCACCGTGTCGTACAGGTCGGTCGGGAACTGGTCCGTGTCCCAGCCGTTCTGCGCGTTGCCGCGGTTGGCGTCGATGCTGCCCAGCAAACCGTGGTCCGAGGCAACCTGCAGGTCGTGTTCGAACGTATGGCCGGAGAGCGTGGCGTGGTTCGCCTCGATATTGAGCTTGAAATCCTTGTCCAGGCCATGCTCCTTGAGGAAGCCGACGACGGTGGCGCTGTCGAAGTCGTACTGGTGCTTCATCGGCTCCATCGGCTTGGGCTCGATCAGGAAGTTTCCCTTCAGGCCGATGCTGCGGCCGTAGTCCCGCGCCATGMCGAGGAACCGCGCGAGGTGGTCGACCTCGCGCTTCATCTGCGTGTTCACCAGCGAGGCATAACCTTCGCGGCCACCCCAGAACACGTAGTGTTCGCCCCCCAGTTCCACCGTCGCCTCCAGCGCCGCCTTCACCTGCACCGCCGCACGCGCCACCACGGCGAAATCCGGATTGGTCGACGCACCATTCATGTAGCGCGGGTGCGAGAACAGGTTGGCCGTGCCCCACAGCAGCTTCACGCCGGTCTCGTCCTGGCGGGCCTTGGCCAGGCCCACCATGTGCTTCAGGTTCTTTTCGTACACGCCGACATCGTCGGCATCCGGCGCCAGGTCGATATCGTGGAAGCACCAGTACGGCACGCCCAGCTTGGTGAAGAATTCGAACGCCGCATCCACCTTCGCCTCGGCAGTCGCCATGGGCGAGCCGACCTCCCAGGGAAAATGACGCGTGCCCGGACCGAAGGGGTCATGCCCGGCGTTGCAGAAGGTGTGCCAGTAGCAGGCCGCGAAACGCAGATGTTCCTGCATCGTCTTGCCACCGATGACTTTCTTGGCGTCATACACCTTGAACGCGAGCGGGTTGTCCGAGCCCCGGCCTTCGAAGGGGATGCGGCCGATGCCGGGGAAGTACGTCTTGGCGCCGATGAAGGGCTGATTGCTCATGGTGCGTGTTCCTTCCGTTGTGCGAGGTGTCGCGAAAAAGGGGATCAGCCGCGATACAGCGGCATGAGGGCGTCGAGATGTCGCAGGAAACGTGCATAGGCCGTGGCGTAGGCGTGCGTACGCGTCGGGTCCGGCTGTGCGGACTGCAGCGGATCGACGGCAACGTGCCGGTCGGTCAGCTCGGCGATGGAGGTCGCGTCGCCGCGCGCGTGACCCAGCGCCCACAGGGCCTGCAGTGCTGCACCGAACGCCGCGCCTTCGGACTGGATCGGCACGTCCACCGGCAGGCCGAACACATCGGCCACCAGTTGCCGCCACTGCGCGCTGTTGCTGCCGCCACCGGTCAGCACGATGCGGTCGAACTGCATGCCCGCGCGCACAAAGGCGTCGTAGCCGTACTTCAGGCTGTACGTGGCCCCTTCCATGGCCGCGCGGTAGAAGTGCGCCGGGGTCATGTTGGTCGTGTCCAGGCCCGCCAGCACCCCCTTGCCCAGGGGCAGGTCCGGCGTGCGTTCGCCATTGAGGAACGGCAGCATCACCAGCCCGTCGGCGCCGGGCGGCGTGGCCCGCAGGTGCCCATCGCCAAAGCGGGTGCTGAAGCCGAAGGCGTCGGCGACCTGTTCGGTCACCACGGTGCAGTTCATCGTGCAGATCAGCGGCAGCCAGCCGCCGGTGGACGAGCAGAACGCAGCCCACGCCCCCTCCGGGTCCACCACGGGCGTGTCCGAATAGGCGAACRGGGTGCCCGAGGTACCCAGGCTCATCGCCAGGCGGCCGGGCACGACGCAACCGGTGCCGATGGCCGCCATCATGTTGTCGCCCCCGCCAACGGCGACCTTCACCGTCGCGGGCAGCCCCAGGGCCGCCGCCGTGGTCGGGTCGATGTCGAACACCTCCTCGGGCGCGGCAATGCGCGGCAGGCAGGCGGCGAGGTCGCGTTGCGAATCGGTCGCGCGCAGCAGTTCGGTCGACCAGGTGCGGGTTCGCACGTCCAGCCAGCCCGTCCCCGACGCATCGCCGTATTCGCAGAAGCGTTGGCCGGTCAACACGAAATTGAGGTAATCGTGCGGCAGCAGAATGGTGGCAAGCCGCGCGTAGACCTCGGGACGATGCGTCTTGGTCCACGGCAGTTTGGAGGCGGTATAGCCGGTAAGGACAGGGTTGCCGGCCAGTGCGATGGTGCGCGCCGTGCCGCCGAGTGCGTCCATGATCTGCACGCACTCGGCCGAGGTACTGGTGTCGCACCACAGCTTGGCCGGCGCCAGGACCTCCCCGGCTGCATCGACGGGTACAAAGCCGTGCTGTTGGCCCGAGACCGCCAGCGCGGCGATACGGGATCGGACCTTGGGATCAATCGCAGCGAAGCAGCTATGAAGTGCTGCCACCCACTCGGCCGGCTGCTGTTCACGGCTGCCGTCGGCGGCGGACGCCAGGTCCAGGGGCGCGCTGGTGCTGGCAACCAGACGGCGCCCGGCAGGGTCGTACACCACGACCTTGAGACTTTGCGTACCTGCATCTATTCCGGCAACCAGTTCCATGTTTCCCACTCCGTCCCCACATGAAGGTAGCGCTACCATTTCCAGGCAGCAGCATGCTGTTCTGCTATGCCAGGGCTGAGGCCCGTGGCCATACGTCCTGCGCAGCCTTGCAGTAGCGATCGATGAACGCGGCCTGCGAGGACATCGTCGCGACGGCGTGCTGCACCGGTTGCCGGATCCGCGCCAACAGCGTGCGCAGATCCGCATCGTCGATGGCACGTGCAAGCGGGTGCGCAGGACCCGGCGCAATCCCCTGCCCCATCAACACGCTGGTCCAGGACTCCACACGGAACAGCTCACCGGGGTCCTGCCAGGCATGGGCACGTTCGCGCCAGGCGCGCAGCCGCATCGCGAGCGACTCGGGCAGCGCCATCTCACGGCAGGCTTTCCACATCGGCTCGTCGCGCTGGTTGGCGTGGTAGTGCAGGATGATGAAGTCGCGCACATGCTCCATCTCCTGCCGGCTGACATCGTTGTACAGCGCCATCAGCGTCGGGCTGACGCCGTCGAACGGGAACAGCTGGATCAGCCGCACCACGGCACTGATGGTCAGGTGGATGCTGGTCGACTCCAACGGCTCGATGAAGCCACTGGCGAGCCCGAGCGCCACCACGTTCTTGTTCCACGCCTTAAGGCGACGTCCGCTGCGGAACGGAACCAGCCACGGATCCCGCAGCGGCGGGCCATCGACGTCACGCAGCAGCTTGGCCTGCGCCTCGTCATCGGACATGTGCCGGCTGGAGAACACCAGCCCGCAGCCGACCCGGTGCTGGAGCGCGATATGCCATCGCCACCCGGCTTCGTGCGCGATCGCACGGGTGTAGGGCACCGGCGGCGCGATGGACTCGGTCTGCACCGCAACAGCGCGATCGCTGGGCAACCATTCGTGCCAGTCCTCATAACCGGTCTGCAGGGTCTGCTCGGTCAACAGGCCGCGGAATCCCGTGCAGTCGATGAACAGGTCGCCCTCGATGACCTGCCCATCCTCCAGCACCAGTGACGCGACGGAGCCGTCATGGGCGTGTTGTTTGACCTCGCGGATCTTGCCTTCCACCCGTCGCAGGCCGTGCCCTTCGGCCTTGCGTCGCAGAAATTTGGCATACAGCCCGGCATCGAAGTGATAGGCGTAGTTGAGCCGGGGTTGGGTATCCAGCGAGAACTGGTCGCCGCGCGAGGCGACGCTTTCCAGGCAGAAGTCACCCAGTTCCGACGGCATGCCGCGGCGCAGGCTGTCCAGCCAGAAGTGGTGGAACGGCGTGGCCAGGGTTCCCTGCCCGATCGTGCCGAACGGATGGATGAAACGATCGCCGGGTCGACGCCAGTTCTCAAACGAGATCGAGAGCTTGAACGTGCCGGCAACGGCGCGCAGGAACTCCTGCTCGTCGATCTGCAGAAAGCGGTGGAACGCACGGATGGGCGGCACGGTCGACTCGCCGACACCCACCGTGCCGATCTGCTCGGACTCCACCAGGGTGATGTCCAATTGGTCGCGGAACTGGTGCGCCAGCGCACAGCCGGCCAGCCAGCCTGCGGTGCCGCCACCGGCGATGACGACCTTGCGGATACGCCCTTCGGTTGTGTTCGCCACGTTCAATGCGGTGCCCTCATCAGCGGTTGAGTCGAGCCAGCAGCTGGGCGCGCATGCGGCGCGCCTGCGTCTCGTCGAACGGTGCCAGGTCGCCCCGGGCAGCGTCGGGCAGGTGCTGTCCTGCACGCGCACCCGGACCGAATACGTAGTACTCGAAGATCTTTGCCCAGGCCTGCTTTTCGCGCGCCGGCAGATCGCGCACGGCCCACATCGCGTGGTGGAGGGCCGGCAGCGGCGAGGGA
>NZ_JBFULO010000099.1:0-16059 GCF_054049855.1 Stenotrophomonas sp. P5_B8
TGGCGTAGGTGCCCTTGAGGGCTACGCCGGCCATGATGGTGCCGGCGTAGCACTCGTAGTTGGTCGCGCTCTTGAACTCGTTCTTCTTGTAGTAGCTCACGATGTCCACCACCGCGTTGGCGTTACGCGACTTGGCGCCGTCCTGCAGCGCGCGCAGCGCCGACAGGGCCACCCAGCGGCAGGCCTCCTCGTCGCTCTTGTTGGCCGCGTTGGTCTTCTTGTTGGTCACGTCCTCGCCGAAGCGCTGCTGGACGTTGACCTTCTCGCCGGCCAGGTAGAAACGCACGCTGCCGTCGATCCCGGCATCGCGTGCGGCCTGCGAGCTCACCAGCTCACGCAGCGACTGTTCGACACGGGTATCACGGGCCTGGGCGGTGCTGGCGACGGCGAGCAACGCGGTGGCGGCAATCAGGGCAAAACGACGCATTCAAACTTCTCCTTGTTGGTGGGGCGCAGGGTGGTGCGTGGGAAACCGGCCCGGATCCGGGCCGGGTACATCAGTCCTGCCAGCGACGGAAGATCAACGACGTGTTGATCCCGCCGAAGGCGAAATTGTTGCTCATGACATAGTCGGTCTGCAGCGCGCGGCCTTCGCCCTGGATGAAATCCAGCGCGCCGCAGCGCGGGTCCACCGCGTGCAGATTCAAGGTCGGCGCGAACCAGCCCTCGCGCATCATCTCGATCGTCATCCAGGCCTCGAACGCGCCGCAGGCACCGAGCATGTGGCCCACGTAGCTCTTCAAGGAACTGATTGGCATGCCTGGCCCGAACACCTGCGCGGTAGCCTGGGTCTCGGCGATGTCGCCGTGGTCGGTGGCGGTGCCGTGCGCGTTGACGTAGCCGATCTGCGCCGCGTCCAGGCCCGCATCTTCCAGCGCCAGGCGCATCGCCTGGGCCATCGTGTCCGCGCTCGGCTGGGTGACGTGCTGGCCATCGCTGTTGGTGCCATAGCCCACCACCTCGGCCAGGATCGTGGCACCGCGCGCCTGCGCGTGCTCCAGCTCTTCCAGGATCAGCGTACCGGCGCCCTCGCCCAGCACCAGGCCGTCGCGGTTGGCATCGAACGGGCTCGGCGTGGTCTGCGGCGCATCGTTGCGCACGCTGGTGGCAAACAACGTGTCGAACACCGCCGCGGCGGTCGCATCGAGCTGCTCGGCGCCACCGGTGACCATCACCAGTTGCTTGCCGCTGCGGATCGCCTCGTAGCCGGCGCCCACGCCCTGGCTGCCCGAGGTGCAGGCGCTGGAGGTGGTGTAGACGCGCCCGGACAGGCCGAAGAACACCCCGATGTTGACCGGCGAGGTGTGGCTCATCATCTTCAGGTACGTGGTGGCGCTGATGCCCTCGGTGGTGTGCTCGTGGAGCATGCGACCGAACTCGGCGGTGGCCTCGTGGCTGCCCGAGGACGACCCGTAGGCGACGCCGGCCATGCCACTGCGCAGCACCGGGTGGCCGAGCAGGCCGGCCGCTTCCAGCGCCAGCTCGGTGGCGCGCACCGACATCACCGCCACCTTGCCCATGCTGCGGGTGGTCTTGCGGTTGTAGTGCGCCGGCAGGTCATAGTCCTGTACCGGCGCGGCCAGGCGGGTGTTGAGGCCGTCGAAGACTTCCCACTCGGGGATGTAACGCACCGCGTTGACGCGGGCGTGCAGACGCTCGCGGATGCTCGGCCAGTCGTGGCCCAGCGGACTGAGCGCGGCGGCACCGGTGACCACCACGCGACGATCGGTTCTACGCATCAGACCATGCCTCCATTGACCGAGATCACCTGGCGGGTGATGTAGCCGGCCGATTCGGACAGCAGGAAGGAGACGGCGTGGGCGACCTCGTCCGGCTGACCCATGCGTCCGGCGGGAATGAGTTTCAGCGCGTGGTCGAGCACTTCCTGATTGACCATCTCGGTCTCGATCAGCCCCGGCGCCACGCAGTTGACGGTGATCGCGCGGCTGGCCAGTTCCAGTGCCAGCGCCTTGGTGGCACCGATGATGCCGGCCTTGGCCGCACTGTAATTGGTCTGGCCACGGTTGCCGACCAGCCCCGACACCGAGGACAGGGTGACGATGCGGCCCGGCTTGCGCCGCCGCACCATCGGCATCACCAGCGGGTGCAGCACGTTGTAGAAGCTGTCCAGGTTGGTGTGCACCACCGCGTCCCAGTCCTCGGCCGGCATCGCCGGGAAAGCGCCGTCACGGGCGATGCCCGCATTGCACACCACCCCGTAGTAGGCGCCGTGTGCTTCCACGTCGGCCTCCAGCGCGGTACGCGCGGCATCGCGGTCGGACACGTCGAACATCAGCACGCGCGCCTGCCGGCCCAGCGCCTGGATATCGGCGACCACCGCCTGTGCTTCCTCGATGCGGCTGCGGCAATGCACCACCACGTCGAAGCCGTCGCGCGCGATCCGCAGCGCCACGGCGCGGCCGATGCCCCGGCTGGCGCCGGTCACCAGCACCGTCAGATTCCCTGTCATGCCTCTCCACTCTCCAGATAGGCCATCGCATCGCGTGGTTCAAACACGGAAACGTTGGCGACCGCCAATTCGTCAGCACCTGCCAGGATCCGGCAGGCGAACATGCCCAGGCCATTTTCGCCCATCAGCTCGCACTGTGCCTCTACACGCAGGCAGGTGCCCGCCGCGAAGTACGGCTGGTGCGCGGTGTAGCGGCGGGTGCCCAGCAGGAAACCGATGGACGGCTCGCGTCCGGCCTGGCGCGCCTTGCACCCGGCCCAGGCCGCGATCGCCTGCGCCATGTATTCCACGCCCACCCAGGCCGGGACGCCCTCAGGCGTGGTGAACAGGCCATGCGCGGGCACGTCCACTTCGACCACGATCGACTCGGGCTGCCAGTCCAGCAGCCGGTCGATCAGGCGCATGCTGTCGCGGTGCGGGAGCACGTCATCGATGTTGTGCGGCAGCGGCATGCTCATGCCCGTGCCAGTGCCAGCACGGCGTTGCTGCCGCCGAAGGCGAACGAGTGGCTGAGCACATGCTGCGGCGGGTGCGCGGCCAGGGTGCCCGGCGCGACCAGGGCCAGTGCCGGCAACGCGGCGTCGGCCTGCCCGTCCCACCAGTGGGTGGGCAGCTGCTGGCGCGGGTTGTCGGCCAGGACCATCCAGCACAGCGCCGCCTCGATCGCCCCGGACGCGCCCAGGGTGTGCCCGGTCAGCGGTTTGGTCGAACTGGCTGGCACGCGCGTGCCCAGTACGGCGGCAACGGCCTGGCTTTCCATCGCATCGTTGTGGCCGGTGGCGGTGCCGTGCAGGTTGACATAGTCCACCTGTGCGGCCGACAGCCCGGCGCGGTCCAGCGCCTGCTGCATCGCATCGATGGCGCCGCGTGCCTGCGGATCGGGGGCGGACATGTGGTGCGCGTCGGACGACTCGCCCCAGCCGGACAGACGCACCGGGCCGGGTTCTGCGGTCATCAGGAACAGCGCGGCGCCCTCGCCGATATTGATGCCGTTGCGGTTGGCCGAAAACGGATTGCAGCGCGCGGCCGAGACCGACTCCAGCGCGCTGAATCCGGCCACGGTGAAGCGGCACAGCGAATCGGCGCCGCCGGCGACGACCGCATCGACCACCCCGGCGCGCAGCAGGCGCGCGGCCGACATCAGCGCCTTGGCGCTGGACGAACACGCGGTGGAGATCGTCCACGCCGGGCCGCTGCTGCCAATGCGCTCGCGCACGAAACGCGCCGAGGTGCCCATTTCCTGTTGGGCGTAATGGAAGTCGTCCGGCCACTGGCCGTGGTCACGGTGGCAGCGCAGGGCATTTTCCGATTCGCCGATGCCCGAGGTACTGGTGCCGATGATCACCGCCACGCGCTGCGCGCCGTAACGGGCGATCGCCGCATCCACCGCCGGGCGGATCTGCACCAGGGCCGCTTCCAGCAGCGCGTTGTTGCGCCCGCGCAGCGCCACCGGCAGCGCGGACAGGTCCGGCAGCGGCGTGGCCACTTCGCCCAGCGCCAGGGTGCGCCCGGCGATCAGCTGGTCGTTGTCGCGCAGGCCGCCAGGCTGGTCGGCGAACAGACCCTGACCCACCTGCGCGCGGTCGCCGCCGAGCGCGCAGACCACGCCCAGTTCATTCAGATAGATCGCGCGGCTGCTACTGCTCACGGCGGTGCCTGTTCCATGTCCAACGATTCAATCACCAGTTCATAGCCTTCGGCCAGGTTGCGCAGGCGCACCCGGCCGTCGGGCAGCGGTTCCAACAGCAACCACGCCTTGCCGCCCTGCTCCAACCGACGCTCGCCACCGGCGTCCACCAGCGTCCAGCCGGCCGGCAGCGCCGCGCGGATCGCCGCGGCCGGCCACAGCGCGAACTGCAGGTCGTCCAGCACGCGCTCGCCACGCACCTGCGGTGGCAGCCAGGGCGCACGGGTCTGTTCCAGCGTGGTGCCGTCCCAGACCATGCGCACGCCGGTCTGGCCCATTGCCTGCACCGCCAGCCGTACCTGGCTGCCATCGGCCTCGAGCAGCGCATCCAGTTCGCGTTCGTGGGTGCCGAAGCGGAACTGCAGGCGCTGCTGCAACTGCAGCGGCTGCGGCAGCGCCGACGGCGCCAACTGCAGGGTCGGCAGCTGCACCAGGGGCGCGGGCATGCGGGTGCTGGCGCAGGACGCCAGCAGCAGGCACAGCAGCAGGGAGGCGATCAGACGGTGCACAGTTCCTCCAGCACCCGCAGGCGGCGACCGGTTGCATCGGCCACGTACGGATTATTGGTGTCCCACGCGTAACCGGCCAGGATCGAGGAGATCATGCGGCGCAGTTCGGGCTGCTGGGCGGGGTGGTAGATGATCTTCTGGAAGCCGCCGGCGTACCAGGCTTCGACGAAGCGCCGGAAGGTCTTCACCCCGGCGCGCAGCGGGATGGAGAAGTCCTGCTCCCAATCCACGGCTTCACCGGCATGTTCGCGGGCCAGGCAGTCACTGGCCAGCTGCGCGGACTTGAAGGCGATGGTGACGCCGGAGGAAAACACCGGGTCGAGGAACTCGCCGGCATTGCCGAGCAGCGCATAGCCCTCGCCCCACAGCGCGCTGACGTTGGCCGAGTAGCCGGTGATGGTACGCACCGGCAGCACCGCCCATTCGGCGTTCTTGAGCAGGCGGGTCAGATTGGGGTCTTCGCCGACGATCGCCTGCAGTTTCTCCAGGTCGGTACCGGGGTATTTTTCGAAGAAGCTCGGCTCGGCGACCACGCCCAGCGAGCAGCAGCCATTGGAGAAGGGGATGGTCCAGTACCACACGTCCACGTGTTCGGGATGGGTGGTGATCAGGATCTTGTTGCGGTCAAAGCCCGCGCCGGCCGGGATGTGGTCGCGCACGTGGCAGAAGATCGCCCCGCGCACCGGGAAGTTCGACGGCGATTCCAGGTTCAACAAGCGCGGCAGCAACCGTGCGAAACCACTGGCGTCGAGGATGAAGCCGGCGTCGATGGTGTACTCGCTGCCATCGGGACGGCGTACCTGCACCCGCGCCGGGCGACCGGGCTGCACCGACAGCACTTCATCGCCGAAGCGCAGGGTGGCGCCCATGCGCTCGGCGCCGCGCGCGAGCACGTCATCGAAGTCGGYGCGCTGTACCTGGTAGGTGGTGCCCCAACCGGGCGAGAACTTGTCGCGGAAATCGAATTCGGTGCTGGCCTCGCCGCGCACGAAGGCAGCGCCGTTCTTGTACTGGAACCCGRCCTGCACCACATCCTGCAGCAGGCCTGCCGCTTCGATGTATTCCATGCTCTGCGGCAGCAGGCTCTCGCCGATCGAGAAACGCGGGAACTGCTGGCGCTCCAGCATCAGCACCTGACGACCCTGCCTGCGCAGCATGGCCGCAGCAACGGAACCGGCCGGGCCTGCGCCGATGACGAGGATCTCGGTTGTTTCCACTTGCGGGTTCATCGATACATCCTTGATCAGGAAAACGTGGGAGAAGGAAGGACAGGCGGGCGACTCACTGCGGGGCGTCGTGCGGCGGCGGCCGGAACAGCGGCGAGATCATCCACACCAGACCGATGCCGAACAACAGGGTCAGCCCGAACGCACGCAGCGCCGGCGTGGCCGACAGGCCAAGCAGGCCGAACGACAGCCAGGTACTGGCCGCGCCCACGCACACCGCCAGCCACGCACTGGCATCGCCGCGGTGCTCGATCAGGAAGATGCCGTAATCGATGCCCATGCCCAGCAGCAGCATCAGCGCCAGCACATTGAACAGCTGCAGCGGCTGGCCGAACAGGCCCAGCAGGGCCAGGGTCAGCGCGCCGGCCACCAGGGTCGGGGCGAACACGCGCCACGCCTGGGCGCGGTAGCGCCAGTAGAGCACCGCGAATACCAGCACGATGCCGACCAGCAGCAGCACGCTCATCAGCTTGCGGTAGTGCTTGAGCAGCTTGGAGAAATCGGCGGTGCGATCGACCCAGCGCACGCCCGGGATGCCTTCGGCCTGCGCTTCCAGCAAGGTCAGGGCATCGGTGCGGGACAGGTCGTCCACCATCACCACCGACGCCAGTCCGCCACCGACCTTGCCCAGCCACAGATGCCGGAACGGCATCGCCGCCGGCGAGGCCAGGAACGCGTCGGCGTCCAGGTCCTGCGCCGCGTAATCCGGGCGCACCAGCGGTTCGCCGACCGCCTGGCCCACCTTGCCGAGCACCTGCGGCTCGACCTTGGCGGTGAGTGCGGCATCGGCGTGCTGGCGCTGGCGTGACGGCAGCCAGTCGCTGATCGCGCGGTAGCCGCCGATCTGCTTCCTGGTGGACAGCACGCGCAGGCGTTCGACCAGCGCTTCCTCGCGCTGCAGTACCTGTTCGGCGTCATCGCCCTGCACCAGATAGAACTGCGCCGGGCTGGGCATGCCCAGCATCTGGCTGATGCGGATCTGCTGGTCGATCAGGGTCTTGGGCGAGGACTGCAGGCTGCGCAGGTCGTCATTGCTGCCCAGCCGCGCGATGCCGACCGCCGAGAACACGGCCACCACACCCAGGAACAGCACGGCCTTGCGCCCGTGCAGGCGCGGCCAGCGTTCCAGCGTGTTGCCCAGCCAGCGCGAGAAGCCGGTGGCGCGGATTTCGCCGCCATCCAGCCAGGGGAACCAGAAGATCACGGTCAGGAACGCGCCTGCCAGCCCGACCACCGAGAACAGCGCCATCTGGCGCAGGCCGGGGAACGGGGCCAGGCCCAGCGCCAGGTAGGCCAGCGCGCTGGTCAGCAGGGCCAGCCACAGGCCGGGCAGCAGGTGGCGCAACAGCTTCCAGCGGCGGTCGGCCGGTTCGGCCTGGCGCGACGCGAACCAGTGGATGCCGTAGTCCTCGGCCACGCCGACCAGCGACGCACCGAACACCAGGGTCAGCACGTGCACCTTGCCGAACACCAGCACCGTCACCGCCAGCGCGACGCCGCAGCCGATCAGCAGCGAGGCGGCCACCAGCAGGATCGGGCGCAGCGAACGGAAGGCCAGCCAGACCAGCAGCAGCACGGCGGCCAGCGAGCCCCAGCCGATCGTGTTGATCTCGCGGTTGGCCTGTACCGCGGCCGCTTCAGCATGCAGCGGCACGCCGGCGCGCAGTACCTCCAGCCCGGGCGCCTGCTTGTCGGCTGCGGCGGTCGCCGCATCCAGCAGCGTGTCGATATGACGCTCGCCATCGAGCTGGAACGCCGAGCCGACCGTGTCGTACTGCACGATCGACCAATGCTTGCCATCGGCTTCAAGGAGGCCGTCATCGCCCACGCGCAGGCCCGACCCCAGCGCACGCTCCTGCCACCACTGCGGCCACAGCGACAGCGGGTCCTGCCGCCATTCGGTCAGCCGGGGCGCGCCCATCGGGCCGTACAGCGCCGCCAGTGCCGATTCGGCCAGCCCATCGACCGGCTGGGCCTGCAGGCGCTGGCGCTGGTCGCTGGTGAGCAGACGGTCGCGGTAGGGCGCGTAAAAGGCGCGCGCCTGTTCGAACCAGCCTTCGATCGACCCGCTTTCCACCAGCAGCGCCTTGCCCTCGGCGCTGTCGCGCAGCGAGGCGCGGAAGGCCTGTTCGGCCGCTTTGGTCTGCGCCGCGTCGGCGCTGCCCAGCAACACCACGATCTGCCGCGCGTTGGCATCGGCGATGCGCCGGGTGACGTCGGACAGCAGCCGGTCGTTGGCATCCTGCGGCAACAGCGCCAGGATGTCGGTGTCGATCCGCGACTGGCTTTTCCACAGGTGCCATTGCTGTGCACCCAGGCCGATCAGCACCAGCAGCCAGACGATGGCCAGCCAGCGCCACACGCGCTGCAGCCGCCCGTTCGGGGTCAAGGCATTGCCCAGCCGGTTGCGCAGCGACTCATTCAAACTTGCGACCCTCATCGGCGCTCAGCTGTGCCGGGGTCTCGCTCATGCCGGCGAACTGGATGCGGGTGACATCCTGGTTGGCTTCGGTGATCTGCACCTGCCGCACGTAGCGGTCACCGCTCAGGGTGAGCGCGGTGAACACCTTGCCGAGCATCGTCGAGCGCGGGGTGAGCTGCATTCTCCAGCCGTTGTCGGGCAGCGCCTCGACCTTGACCGTGAACTGCACCGACAACGCCTGTGCGTCGCCGCTCATCAGCGCGAACATGATCGCGTTGACCGAGCGCATCGCCGGCTGCTGGCGGCCATCCAGTTCGACCCGGCTGCTGCCATCGCGCTGCCGGCTGAGGATGCGGTCGCGGGTCACCACCACCTCGGACGGGAACGGCTTGAGCGTGGTCCAGATCACGCCATGGTCCTGGGCCAGTACGAAGCGGCCCTGCGAACGCAGCGGATTCTTGAAGCCGGCGACCTGCTTTTCCTGGGTGAACTCCCCATGCAGCACGCCAACCTTGGCCACGCGCTGCTTGACCAGATCGACATCGGCAGTAGCGGGCGCGGCCAACGCCGGCACCGCCACGAGCAACGACAACAGCACGACCAGCGTGCGCAGCACAGCATTCATTTCACTTCCACTCCCAGACGGTCCCACAGCACGGACGGGCACAGGTACAGCATTTCATTGGTGGTCGCATCCACCGCCACCTGGATGGTGTAGGCACGGGTGAGGACCGTGCCGCTGTCGGCATCGAGGATCTCGTAGACGATCTTCAGCCGGTTTTCCCACTCGGTGATGGTGGCGCGCACGCGCAGCGCCTGCCCGTACAGCAGCGGGCGGATGTACTTCACCCGCGCGTCCACCACCGGCCAGAGATAGCCGGAGTCGCGCATCTGCGGGTAGTCGTAGTTGTAGCGCTGCAGCAGCGCGCAGCGCGCGATCTCGAAGTATTTGAAGTAGTTGCCGTGCCACACCACGTGCATCGGATCGCAGTCGTGGAAGGTCGGCGACAACGTCACTTCGATGCTTAGGTCAGGACTGGACATACAACTCCCAGCGCTGGCCGCGGATATCGTCGAGCAGGCCGCGCAATTCGCCATCCAGCGCGCGGTCTTCCTCGACCAGGGCGATGCGCGCGCACAGATCCTGGTACATCACGTCCAGATCGCCATGCAGGGTGGCGTTCATGCCTACCCGCTGGCGCAGCGCCACGCCCTGCCGGGCGGTGATCAGCAACGCGGCGACGACCTGTTCGGTCAGTTCGATCACGCGCAGGCAGTCGCGCGCGGCGATGGTGCCCATGCTGACCTTGTCCTGGTTGTGGCATTCGGTGGAACGCGAGAACACCGAGGCCGGCATGGTCTGCTTGAGCGCCTCGGCGGTCCACGCCGACACGCTGATCTGCAGCGCCTTCAGGCCGTGGTTGATCGCCGCACGCTCGCCGGTGGCGGCCGACAGGTTGGCCGGCAGGCCATGGTTGAAGCGCGCGTCCACCACCAGCGCCATCTGCCGGTCGAGCAGGTCGGCCAGGTTGGCGATGGTGTTCTTCAGCGCGTCCATCGCGAAGGCGATGTGGCCACCGTAGAAGTGTCCGCCGTGCAGGATGCGCTCGCCCTCTGCGTCGATCAGCGGGTTGTCGTTGGCGCTGTTGAGTTCGGTTTCGATCAACTGGCGGAAGAACGGAAGCGCGTCCTGGACCACCCCGATCACGTGCGGCGCGCAGCGCAGCGAGTAACGGTCCTGCAGGCGCTGTTCGTTGCGCGGTGGACGATCGCTGTGCAGGTCTTCGCGCAGGCGTGCGGCGATCTGCATCTGGCCCGGGTGCGGCTTGGCGGCAAACAGCATTTCATCGAAGTGGTGCGCGTTGCCGTCGCTGGCCAGCACGTTGAAGGCGGTCAGGCGGGTGGCCAGCCGGGTCAGGTAGTCGGCGCGGTCATAGGCCAGGCAGGCCAGCGCGGTCATCACCGCCGTGCCGTTCATGATCGCCAGGCCTTCCTTGGGGCGCAGTCGCAGCGGGGTCATGCCGATCTCGGCAAGCACCTCGGCGGCGGCGCGCCGCGCACCTTGGTACATCACCTCGCGCTCGCCGCACAGCACGGCGGCCACGTACGACAGCGGGGTGAGGTCGCCACTGGCACCGACCGAGCCTTCGGCCGGAATCAGCGGCAGTACGTCATGGCGCAGCAGCGTGGCCAGGCCCTGCAGCAGCGGGTGGCTGACCCCGGACATGCCGCGCACCAGCGAGGCCAGGCGCGCGGCGATCACCGCGCGGGTCTCGCTTTCATCCAGGAACCGGCCCAGGCCGCAGCCGTGGTAGGTGAACAGATGGTGCGGCAGCTCGGCCACCAGCGCCGGCGGAATGTTCACCGTGCACGAATCGCCGTAGCCGGTGGTCACCCCGTAGATGACGCCGTCTTCGCGCAGCAGGCGGTCGAGGAAGTCGGCGCCGCGCTGGATGCGCGCGGTGAAGGCCGGATCATCGGTGACGACGGCCTCGGCCTTGCGCTGGGACAGCGCGACCACGTCTTCGATGGTCAGCGGTGCATCGCCGAAGCGAATGGGGGACGACTTACTTGCCATGAGATGCCTGATCCCAGAAGGGGAAGAAATTGAACCAGTCCAAGGGTGCCTGGGTGACCTGTACTTCAAGCCAACGGGCAAACTGTTCGGCCTGCGCGGTCAGCGCGGCATCGCGCGAGCCGCGGGGCAGCACGATGCGATCGCTGAAGTGCTCGAAGCGCACGCGGTAGCCATTGCCCTCGTGCAGGCACGCCATCGTGTAGACCGGGCAGGCCAGCGCGGAGGCCAGCACATACGCGCCGATCGGGAACTGCGCCACGTGGCCGAGGAATGGCGCGGGCACGGTGCGGCCGCCACGCAGCGGCACGCGGTCGCCGACGATGGCCACAAAGCCGCCCTCGCCGACCCGGCGCTGCAGCTCCACCGCCGTGGCCGGGCCCATGTCGGTGACCTGCATCAGCTCGGCGGATAACGCCCGCCCAGGCCGAGCAGCTTGTCCAGCAGGGTGTCGGCGAACAGCGCGAAATGCTTCAGGCTGGTCCAGCGCCCCGGCGCGCGGCCGAGCACGCCGGTATGCGCCTGCAGCCGCTGCAGGTACTGCCGCGAGGATTGCCGCGCCACGCGATTGCCCAGCCAATGGCACAGCACCACCGGGTACACGCACAGGCGGAACGGCCAGCGCCCGAACCAGCGGTGCACCCAGCACAGGAACAGCACCCCGGCCGCCGAGGTGGTTTCACCCAGGTCGGCCCAGTGCGGCGCGTTGGCCGGTGCCGGCGCGGTCATGCGACGCGCGTTCCGGCAGCACGCTGCCACAGCAGCCGCGGCGCGCGCCGGAGCATGCCGAAGAACAGGCGGGTGTGCATGCGGCTGATGCGGACGTTGTCGCGCCACACGTGGAAATGCGACACGCCGTCGCTGGGATAGGTGACCCGGGTCGACAGGCTGATCACCGGCACGTTGCGCCAGAACAGGCGCACCAGGATCTCGCTGTCGAAATCCATGCGCCGGCCAATGGTCTCCTCGCCCACCAGCCGCGTCACCGGTGCCAGCGGATACAGCCGGAAGCCGCACATCGAATCGCGGATCTGCAGCGACAAGGTGTTGATCCACACCCAGATGTGGGTGGCATAGCGCCCGTACAGCCGCGCCTTGGGCACGCTGTCGTCATAGGCAGGAATGCCGCAGATCACCGCATCGGGATGCTGCTGCGCCAGGGCGGCGAAGCGTGGGATGTCGGTGGGATCGTGCTGGCCGTCGGCATCGATCTGCAACACGTGACTGTGCCCGCGCCGGGCCGCCTCGGCGAACCCGGCCAGCATCGCACCGCCCTTGCCCTGGTTGACCGGCAGGCGCAGCAGCGCCACCTGTCCCGCAGGGTCGGCGGCCAGTGCATCGAGCACCTGCGCGCAGCCGGCATGCGAGCCATCGTCGACCAGCAGGCAGGGCAGCCCGCTGGCGAGTACGCCGCGCACGACCGCACCGATGGCGTGTTCATGGTCATAGACCGGAATCACCACCAGTGGCGTGAACGGCGCCGCCGGCCTGCCACGTCGCGCGGCTTCATGCATCGCCGAACACCACCCGGCCACTGGCGTGCACGCCGTGGTCGGAGACATAGCGGAAGCTCAGCACCGATTTGACCGCATCCCAGCCCAGGGTGAGCTGCAGGCAATCGCCGGGCCGGGCCACGTGCTGGAATTTCAGCGCATCCATGCGCGCAAAACGCGGCGGCATGGCGAAGACCTCGCGCGCGTAGTGGATCGCCCAGTCCAGCTGGACCACGCCTGGCAGGATCTTGGCCTGCGGGAAATGCCCGTCAAAGGCGATCAGGTCCGCATCCAGCGGCAACAGCAGGCGCGCGGCGTCGGCATCGCGCTGTTGCCACTGCACCACCGGGAACAACGGCCGGAACAGCGCCGCCAGCGCCGCAGCGGTGACCTTGCCCTGCGCGTTGAGCGGCAGTTCGTCGACGAAGCGCCAGCGCCGTGGACGCGTTACCGCATCGTGGCTGCTGGCCAAGTGCGCGCCCAGCGCCTGCGCATGGCGGCGGCGCTGCGCATCGTCCCAGCCGGCCACATCGGCCGGCTGTGGCACGACCACGGCCGCCAGCTGTTCGCGCGCGCCCGGCAGCACCAGCACGCGCACGTCCTGCACGTGTGGATGCAGGCGCAGCTGCTGTTCCAGCGCATCCAGCGACACCCGCCGCTCTTCGATCTTGACGATGCGGTCGGCACGCCCGAGCAGGCGGAAGCTGCGCCCGGCATCGGCGTCTACGCGGTCCTGGGTCTGCCACCAGTCCTCGTCGTGCAGGTGCGGCGAGCGCACCGACAGGCAGCCATCGTCGACCCGCCAGGCCACGCCAGGCAGCGGATGCCACTGCGGCTGGTCGGCGCTCCAACGGCGCCAGGCGATGCCGCCGGTTTCGCTGCTGCCAAAGACTTCGGTCGGTGCCACGCCCAACAGCGCACGCACCTGCAGCGCCGCGTCTTCCGGCAAGGGGCCACCGGAGGAAAACACCGCGCGCAGCTGGCCCTGGAGCGAGGACCAGTCGAGTTGTTCGGGCAGGCGTTTGAGGTGGGCCGGGGTGGCCACCAGCACCGAGGGCTGCTGCGCCAGCGCACTGACCAGGTCTTCGTGGAAGAACCGCCGTGGCTGGATCGCGCGCCCGGCCGCCAGCGGCCACAGCACGCGGAACAGCAGCCCATAGATATGCTGGTGCGACACCGTGCCATGCACCTGCGCACCTTCCAGCTGTTCGCCGAAGGCGGCCTGCAGGGCATCCACTTCGCGGGTCAGTTGGCGCATGCGCTTGACGATCGCACTTGGCGCGCCGGTGCTGCCGGAAGTGAACACCACCAGTTCCAGCTGGTTCTCGTCCAGCGGCAGCAGCGGCGCATCGGTCCGCACGTCGGCGTCCGGCTGCAGCGGTGCATGGCGGGCGGGCACATCACCGGCAAAACCGCTCACGCGCGGGCGCAGTCCTTCCAGCGTGGCCGGCAGGTTGTCGCCCCCGAGGAACACGCGCTTGCCGGCATGCCAGGCGCCCAGCAGGGCGGCGGCAAAGGCCAGGGCGTCATCAAAATACAGCGCCCAGTCGCTGCCCGGCGCGCGCGCGAACGCCTGCTGCCAGCGCAGGACCTGCTGCCTGAATTCGGGATGGCCCACGGCGCCGTGCGCCGCTTCACCCACGATGCGGCCGGGCAAGGGCGACACTGCCAGCCGGTCCAGTGCGATCCAGTCAGCCATGGGCGTGCGCCGCTTTCACCCGTCGCCGCACCAGCCATTCCCCGCCAAACAGAGCACCCATCATCACGTACGCCAACAATCCGTTGTAGAGCGCCCAGACCTGGTTGGACGCCCACAGCGCCGTGGCCAGGGCCAGACTTCCGTTGAGAACAAAGAAACCGCACCACACCCAGGTGACACGGCGGGTATAGATCACCGCGAACGGCGGCAGGTCCGGTTCGCTCAACCGCGCCAGGCGTTCCACCGCACTGGGCGGGAAGCGCAGGCTGGTGGCAAAGATCACCAGCATCACCGCGTTCACCAGCGCCGGGTACAGTTTCAGCGGCAGGGCCTGGTTGAAGGCGGTGGCCACCAGCGCCAGCACGCCGGTGCCCAGCGCGGCCACCCACCACACCGGCTGGCGGGTGGTCAGCGCGCGCAGCGCGGCCATCCCGAACAACAGCAGCGAGAGCCAGCGCGGCTCGAACCGGCCCAGCGACAGGTACACCACCAGCGGGTATGCCAACGACAGCAACGCAAACGCCGCGACGCGCACCCGGACCATGGTCAGTGTCCTGCGGCAGCCGTCAGGCGGCTGCTTGACCGGGCAACAGCCCGTGCACCACGTCGACGATGTCCTGCACGGTGCGCACCGACTTGAATGCCTCCGGCTGCAGGTTGCGGCCGAGCAACGGCTTGAGCTGCACGATCAGGTCGACCGCGTCGATGCTGTCGATGTCCAGGTCGTCGTACAGACGGGCCTGGGGGGTGATGCGCGTCGGCTCGATCTCAAAGCTGTCCTTGAGGATCTTGACGATGCGATCGAAAAGTTCGTTCTTGGTCATGGCAAATCCTGACGCGCCGTTACGACGGCTGGCGTGCGGCGACAAACTCGCTCAGGGCACGCACGCTGGAGAAATGGCGACGGGTCTCTTCCGAATCCGCGGACAGGCTGACACCGTACTTTTTCTGCAGGGCCAAACCAAGTTCAAGCGCGTCAATCGAATCCAGGCCCAGTCCCTCGACAAACAGGGGTGCTGCGGGATCGATGTCTTCGGGAGTGATGTCTTCCAGTGAAAGCGATGAAATGATCAATTCCTTGATCTCGTGCTCAAGTGCCTGCACGGCTTGGTTCTCCAGCGAAGTCAAAGTAATGGGCAAGATGATCGGTCACGCGTCGGGCCGCCAAGGCATCCCCCCTGGGCGTGTCGCCGGCTACGACCAGAAACGGGGCGATCGGGAGATCTTCCCCGACTTCCAGCTGAACGTGAAAACGCCGTGATGGCACACGATACCATTTCTGGCCCTTGGTCAGGGTAGGCGGGGTACAGGTGATCCTGACCGGGGTTATGTCCAGCCGGCCGCGCACGGCGATGTTGGCCGCCCCGCGCTGCAGCCGCAGCGGCTGGCCGGGGACCGTGCGGGTGCCCTCGGGGAAGATCACCAGGTTGCCGCCCGCCTGGACGGCGGCGATGCAGTCGTCGATCAGCCCGGCGCCGTCGTCGTTGGAGACGTAGCCGGCCGCCCGCACCGGGCCGCGCATGAACGGGTTGCAGGCCACGGCCCGCTTGACCACGCAGTCGGCGTTGGGGAGCTGGGCGATCAGCAGGACCACGTCGATCAGGGTGGGATGGTTGGCCAGGATCAGCAGCCCAGTGCGCTGCAGGCGCTCGGCCCCCCGGATTTCATAGGTCATCACCCCCAGACGGTGCATCAGGCCGACGTGGCTGGCGAAGCTGAGCTGGACCAGGCGCCGGGCCAGTGCGCGGCGCCGGAGCGGGTTGCGGACCAGGAACAGCAGCGGGAACAGCACCCCGCCCAGCAGCAGGCCGCCCAGACCGAACACGGCAAAGCTGACGCCGGTGCCGAACACGCGCCAGGCATGATTCAGACGGGCCGGCCAGCGCTCAGCCATGGCGCTGCCAGGTCCACTGCTGGCCGTCGGCGGCCAGCTGCAGGCTCGCATCGCCGGCAAGCAGGAAGCGCATCGCCTCCAGGC